>JBFZCA010000206.1:0-3026 GCA_041308205.1 Planctomycetota bacterium
TCCACCTCCTGGGCACCTTCGATGGCCGGACCGCGCGGCTCTGGCAGAACGGCGAGCAGGTCGCCGAGGCGACCGGCGCAGCCGGCCGGGAGCTTTTCCGGGGCGACTTTCTCGTGGGCCAGTACAGTGCCGCCCCCGGCCCGTCTTTCCAGATGCTCGGGGAGATCGCCGGCCTGCGGATCTTCAACCGTGTCGTGGACCCGAAGGAGACCGCGTCGGCCGGCCGGGGCGAAGCGTCGAAATAGCGGGCCCCTTAGGGCCCGCGCAAGAATAACTTCGGCGCCTCGCATCCCTGGCTCCGGCCGTCGTTGGTCGCTCCTCAATCGCAAAATCCTCGACGTATTTGCCCAATACGCCTGCGGTTTTGCTCAATCGTCGCGTCCAAATCCGACCCAATCCAGGGCGCGATACTGTGAACTTATTCTTGCGCGAGCCCTTATCGGAGCGCGGCGCACGCCGCCGGATCACTTCTTCAAGAGCTTTTTCAGCTCGAGCAGTATATCTTTGTAGAAAGCGCCGTAGGCGCTGTCGTGGGGGTCGCCGAACGGCACGCGATGGCGGCTGTTCTCGTTGATGAGGAGGACATCCTTCTTGGCCCAGGCCTGCGCCTTCTTCTCCACGTGGCGGGCGAGCAGCCCGTTGAGGTCGAGCCAGCGCGCGACGTTGGGCCGGTCCGACTTGCCGCCGTGCTCGCTCGAGTCATCGAGAAAACGGGCCGCATTCTGGTCGAAGAACGTCCGGGCCTCGGCGTGGACAAGATCGTGGTATTTTTCCATGGTCGCTTCCCGTGCTTGCCGGATTCCTCCTTCCGCCGACCGCCGGCCGCCGCGGCCGCGCGCATCGGCATTGCGTCCGGCGCCGGACGAGGAATCCGTTCGTCCGCGTGCGCGCCACTATACCGCGGGCAGGGCTTCGGGAAAAGCCTTCGAGGGCGGAATTCTAGGGGTCTGCGCCGCATTTTTTCTCGCCGGTTGCGCCGTCCAGGACGGATTTCGGACCATCGAAGGGCACGTCATCTGGCACGCGAAAGGCGCCGGCAACGTCTGGCGGCCGGTGTCGCGCGCCGATATCCGCGGGGTCGTGGGGCCCGAGTACCTGCGCATCGAGAGCGTGCAGGGCGCGGCGCGCGCGGGCCGCATCTTCGCGCTCGCGCGCGGAGAGTACTGGGAGTACGCGTGCGACGCGGCCGGCCGCTGGTCGTGCAGCATGTGCCCCGGCGAGGAGCATCTCAGCCGCCTTCGGGACAAGGCGGATGCCGCGCGGCGGGAGGCGCGCCGGACGCTCGCGGGCCTGCCCGTGCTCACGCGCCAGAACCTGTGGCCGCTGTTCGCGGGCGGGGCCGGATCGATCGAGTCGCTGTCCGATCGCGAGGGAATCCACGGGTATCAGGCGCGCAAGGTGCGCGTGGGCGCCTATCCCGGCGCGGCCTGGGATGTGTGGGTGAGCGCGGAGTTTCCGCTGCCGGCGGCGCAGGCGGCCCTGCTGCTGGCGGCCATCGACGTCCCGCTGCCGGCGGCACACGCGCTCATCGCGCGTCTCGGCGAGACGCCGATCGAGATCGACGCGTTGTGCGCCGACGGGAAGACGCGCATCAGGTACAGCTTCGCGAGGGCTCCCGCGCCGGCGGGGTCCGAGGACGTGGCCGACGTGATTCCGGCCGAATGGGTGGAGGCCATCGCGGTGCGCGAGCAGCGCGTGGCCGGCGACCGGACCCTCCTTGCGCGCATGACGGGCGCCGGCGGCATGAAGGACGACATGACGCAGCTCGGCGCATCGGTGCGCTATTGCACGCGCCTCGACGCGCGCCGGGTGCAGGTCATCATGCGGAGAATCGAGACCGTGGCCGATTCGATCGCCCGGAGATATCTCATGCGCGCGGCCCTCCGCGCCTCGCCGGGGCACGCGGTCGAGCCGCTGAAGGCGTTGCTCGAGGCGGGGGCCTTCGATGTCGCCCGGGACGCGGCGCAGGCGCTGGCGGAGCACCTGCCGCCGCCCGATAACGTGCGGGCGCTGCTGGCGATCCTCGGGCGCGGGATACGGGAGGACCGCGGCGAGGATTTCCGGCTGTGGGTCAACGACGCGCTCCAGACCGTCACGGCGACCGACGTCGGGTACTGGCCCGGCCCGAACGCCGGCGCGGCGATCGCGCGGTGGCTCGATGTCGCCAAGGCGCGGGGGTAGGCGGCGCGCAACGTCTTGTCGAACGCCGCCCGCGCCGGCGCGGAGTTGCGCGCAACCGGCGTGGCGTGCGAGGGGCGGCCATCCTATACTGCCCGATGAGGGGAAGGTGCAGAGTGGGAGCGCGTGCGCGCGCAGCGAAGGGGTATGGCAAGCAGTCGCGCATCATCGACGTTCGACGCGCCGGCCGCGCCGGTGCGCCGCATACCCGTGCGCGTCGCGCGGGAGGGCACGCGCCTCACGCTCGAATTCCCGGGGGACTGTCTGGGGCCGAGCGCGGAGATCTGGCCCGAGATCTTCACGCACGTGCGGGAACAACCGCCCGTCGAGGTCGTGCTCGACATGCGCGCCCTTGCGCGGGTCGACGACGCCGCGTGCGCAAGGCTCCGCGATGTCGTCGCGGCCCTCTGCCGGTACGTGCCGTCCGTGGTCTTGAAAGGCGGCGCAACGCTCGCGCGGCTCCTCGAGCTCCGAGGCGCACGTCGCGCGAGTCCCGAGGAATGCGGGGATGCGCCGGGCTCCCCGGCCCCGGCGCCGAATGATGCGTCCGTCGTCGATCTCGACATGGAACGTCTGTGCCTGCCGAACGAGCCGGCGCAGGCGGAGACGGAGGCGTTTTCCGGGGTCGAATTCACGCGCGGCGCCGCGCCCGTGCTGGTCGCGACCATGCCGGATGCGGCGCTCGCATCCGTCGCGGAAATCGCGCAAGAGTCGCCCCCGATGTCCGCGCCCGCGCCCGCGCAGCCGGCCCCGAGGCCCCTCGAGAAGGACTACGAGGCGGTGTGCGCGCTGCTGGCGCCGGTGAAACGGGCGCAGCCGCCCGAGGAGCCGCCGGCGCCGTCCCCGTC
>JBFZCA010000207.1:0-3265 GCA_041308205.1 Planctomycetota bacterium
CCGACCGCCTCCGCGCGCCGCCTGCGGCCCTCGCCGCGCTGCTGCGCGAAGCTTCGAAAGAGCAGCGGGTTGGCGTCGGGGACGACCGGCGCGAGCACGAAGCAGCCTTCGAGATCGGTCCTCGCTTCCGCGCCGCCGCCGTACACCTCGGCGCCCGCCACGGGCTGCTTGTCCGAGGCGCGCACGACGCGGCCGGCGAGGGTCCAGGGCTCGGCGAGCACGATCTCGGTCGGCTCGCCGTCCGGCCTGGCGCCGCCCGCGGTTCCCACGCCGAAGCGCGGATGCGACGCGACCACCCTGAACGCGGCGGCCGAACGCGCGAGCCCGGACAGCGCGAACTCGCCGCGCGCATCGGTCACCGCGCGCGTGCGGCCGGTGGCATACCCGACGGCGCTCATGATGGCCTGCATCTGGTTGCCGGTCTCGGGCTGCGCGGCGACGACGGCGCCGGCAACCGGTTCCTTGCGGCCCGTGACGACGCGGCCGCGCAGCACGTTGCCCCTGTCGAGCGGAATTTTGCCGAGATCCGCGGTCTGGGCATCGCCGACGGCGACATCCCGGGCGTACGGCAGATAGCCGGGGGCATCGAGGCGCAGCTCGTAGGCGCCGGGCCGAAGGTGCTCCCACACGAACATCCCCGCCGCGTCCGTCAGGCGCGAGCGGTCCTCCTCATCCAGGAGATGGCGCACGGACTCGAGCGCATCGTTGACGCCGGGCACGGGGATCGGGAGCTGGAACTTGTCCTCGGTCGCCACGAGGCGGACGGTGACATTGGCGACCGGCGCATCGCCGTCGACCGCCGTGCCGCGGATCGTGCCGCCGTCCCCGAGCTGGATCACGAGCTCGCCGGTTCCGGTTGCGACATCGGGGATGCGGGCATCGGCATAGGACGGCGCCGTGATGTCCAGCTCGTACACGCCGGGCGGGAGCGTGTCGATGCGGAAACGGCCGTCGGCGTCGCTCGTGCCCTCGAACGGCCCCTTGAGGAACTCGCCGTTGAAGAGCGCGAGCCCCTTGCGGATGAGCCTGCCGATGCCGCCGAGGCCCTGCACCTGATAGAGCGCCAGCACCGAGGCGCCGGCGACGCCGTTCCCGCGCGGGTCGATGACCTTGCCGGCGATCGGCTGGCCCGCGCTCAGCGTGAAATCGCGCTCGCAGGATACATCCTTCTGGATCAGCGCGGTGTCGCCGGCCTTGAAGATGTGGCCTGGGCCCAGCACGAGGAAGGTGTATTCGCCCGGCGCAAGCTGCGCGTACGCGTACCTGCCCTCGGCGTTCGTCGTGGCGCCAAGACCGCGCGACTTGAGGCCCAGGATGTCCTGCCTGATCTGCGCCAGGAGCGCGGGGATGTCCCCGAGGCCGCTCACGCTGATGCTCTCGTACTTGCGGATGAGGTCCTTGACCATGGCGAACGGGTACGCGTTCACGGTCGCGCCGGGAAGCGGACCGCGTTCCCCGTACACGGTGCCGGAGAGTGCGGGCGGCGCCTGTTCCTCGGGTTGTTCCTCGGCCTCCGCCGGCGCCGCCTCCCCCTCGGGAGCCTTACCCTCGGCGGCATCCGCGGGCCCCGGCAACGCCTGCTCCTCCCGGCTCGCGGCCGCGCGGTCGCGGGAATCGCCCGACCTCGGGTCCTCGCGCGAGGATCCGAAGAGAAGAAACAGGACGAGCGCCGTCACGGCGATGCTCGCGACCGACGCCAGCGCGATGCGCGTGTTTCGACTCATGCGCGTTCCTCGACGCAGGGGTGATCCATGACGGCAATCGACGGAGGATTGCCCTTCGCATACAGTGTACCTCTTTCATACCCATTCCATCGTGAAATGTTTCGTGACAGGCGAGGAAACAGCTTTGCGGTCCCGACGCGACGAGACTATAATGCCCTGCAGCGGGAGACGGAACCATGCCAAGGCACGCACGGCCGTATGCGAGAAAACCCGGCATCTCGTCGTCGCCGGCTTTTTTTGCAGCTATCGTGGTGGTGCTGCTCATCATTGTCCTCTTCGTGATGAACCGCGAGGTGCGTACAACGCCTCCGCCCGAGCAGACGAGCGCGGCGTCCGTCGACTCCGACCGCTTCAAGACCGAGACGAAGCCCAAACCCGCTCCTGCCGTTGCGAAGTCGGACCCGCCCCGTACGCCGGAGCCGGCGGCGCCAGTTTCCTCGGCCATGGCGCCCGTGAAGACCCCCCCGGAACGCGCCCCGGCTCTCACGGTCGAGACGGAGGAGGCGACGCCGGCGCCCGCGCGCGCCGAAGAGGCCCGAGAGCCCGAGAAGGCCCGATCGGTCGAAGAGACCCTGCCGCCCGCCCCCGAGACAGCGGAGCGGCCGGTGACACCCAAGAAGCCGAAGAGCGCCGAGAAAAAGACGCCGCCCGCGACCGCGCTCTCACTCGGTCTCGACGAGATCGAGAGATTCCTGAGCGATGTGCGCCAGACCAATGTCAAGACAGAAACGGCCGGCGGGCTCGAAGTCACGGCGACGCTCATTCCGGACACGCTCGCCTTCAGAGCCGCAGAGAAAGCCAAGGAACTCTTCCAGAGGGGCAACGGCGCGGAGAAGGTCCTTGCCGAGGTCAAGAAGTACCTCGCGAGCAGGCGGCAGGCCGAGGGCGGGAAGCCCCTCATCGAGGTCTCGGCGTCCCCCGCGGCCGGGTGGGTCCTCTTCATGACGACGGCAGGTCTCCAGAAGAGCTTCAAGGTGCGCTTCGACGATTCGACGATCGCCTGCGATGTCGCCGCCCTCACATCGCTTCCCTCGGTCACGAAGTGGAAGATCTGGTTCGGCAAGATCGCCGGCGGCAACGAGCCCAAGACGGTCCCGCTTCACTACATCGCCAGGCCGCTCACCGTGCGTCTGGCCGCCCGCGACCGCTGGCCCTCCGGGAAGAACCTGACGCTCTCGGTGCTGGACTTCTGTCATGTGCTGGGCAAGCGGCGGGGCCCGCAGGACCTGGAGGGCGTCAACACCGGCATGCAGCAGATCCACAAGCCGGATGTCGAGAGCTTCAAGACGCAGGCCGAGATCCTCTTCGCGCGCAGCGAGTACCGAGACGTGCGCGCCCCGGCGGCGTTCACAACGCTTCTCGAGAAGTAGGAGCGCGTGCATGCCGCCATGCGCGTCTCCTCTCGCAAGCCCCTCCACGGAGTGACGATGCCTGCGGCACCCGAATGCGTCATCCTCTTCACGCGCTATCCCGAACCGGGCACGACGAAAACGCGGCTCGTTCCCGTGCTCGGCAAGGAAGGCGCGGCGCGGCTCCAGCGC
>JBFZCA010000208.1:0-15025 GCA_041308205.1 Planctomycetota bacterium
GCTCGCAACGGGCCTCGGCATCGGCAGGCTGCCCTGGTGCCCCGGCACGTGGGCCAGCCTCGCGCCCTGCGCGCTCGCCGCGCTCGCGCTGGCGCTGAACGCGGATCCGCCCATCGTGCGCGCCGCGCTCGCGGCGCTCGCGTGCATCTTCTCCATCGCCACGCTGCGAGGGGCCGCGCGCGCGGAAGAGATCCTCGGCCGGCGCGACCCGCCCGCCGTCGTGAGCGATGAGATCGCGGGGCAGAGCATCGCGCTGCTCGCCGCCGCCGATCCCCTGACCGTGCTGTGGGCTTTTCTCGCCTTCCGCCTCTTCGACGTGCTGAAGCCCTGGCCCATTCGCCGCCTGGAGAAGCTGCCCGGCGGCGCCGGCATCCTGCTCGACGACCTCGCGGCGGGCCTCGCCGGCATGATCGCCGTCATTCTCGCGCGCGTGATCGGGCACGCGTGACGCGCGAGGGCGGAAGTCGCGCGACTTGACCACCGCGCGGCCGCGAAGATAATGGGCCGGAGGAGAGATCCTGACATGACACCGGCCGCGCTCGCCCGAAAAATCGAGAAGGCGGCGGCCCGCATCGGGCCGCGGCTCACGCACATCTCCCCCGAGGACCTGCGCCTGATCCTGTGGAATCTCTTCCGCCCGAAGAAAGACCCCGGGGACTTTCTCTTGAAGCGCGTGGGGAAGAACCGATGGGCAAGATAGCTGCGCCTCTGCTCGCGGTCGTCGCGCGCGCCATCGAGAAGGTCGGGCTCGAGTGCATCGTGATCGGCAACGGCGCCGCGGCGCTGCAGGGCGCGCCTGTCACGACCATCGACATCGACTTCATGTTCCGGAAGACGAAGAGGAACATCGACAAGCTCGCCCGGCTCGCGCAGGCGCTCGGGGGCCATCTCAGCCGGCCCTTCCTGCCTGCATCGGACATGTATCGCCTGATCACCGAGGACGTGCAGATCGACTTCGTCTCGCGCATGCATGGAATCCGCTCGTTTGAATCGCTGCGTTCGCGAGCCGACAAGATCGCCATCGGCGGCAGCGTGCTGCGCGTCGCCGCGCTGGAGGACATCATCAAGAGCAAACGGGCGGCGAGACGCGAGAAGGACCTCGCCTCGCTGCCGATCCTTGAGAAGGCCCTGGCGGTGAAGAAGGCGCTCTCCGCCATGGACGATACGCCGCACTGAAGCGCGGCCGCCGGGAGGGCGGCTGCGGCCGGCCGGACGATCTCGATACGCGGCGCCGCGGCGCTCCGGCGGGCGATCTCGGGGCTCAGCGAGGCGCCGCCTCGATGTACCTTCCCTTGATGACGTACGCTCCGGGGCCCTTGGCGAGGACGAAGCGCTCTCCCGCCTTCCTCGTCATGTCGTGGACGACCGTGCCCGAGAGCGGGTCCAGGACCTGAAACGCCATCGGCCGGCGCGGCTCGAGCTCGACCCCGCCATCGAGGATGCCCATGGGAAAGGCAATGAAATCCGAGCCCTTCGTCGCGCCGCACGCCCGCACGCAGCCGCGTTTCGCGCCGGGCAGATCGGGCCAGCAGCGGTCGGGCCGGGCATCGCAGTAGACGCGGAAGGCAGCCTCGGCCTGCAACCCATCGTTTCGCGCCCAGCTCGGAAGGTCGGGCGGCAGGATCGCGCGAAGGTGCGCGTAATCGCCGGCGCCGGCCATCGACTCGAAGGGCTCCAGCCCCTTGACGCCGGCCGACGAGTGAAAGACGTAGAAGGGCAGCCCCGCGATGTACGCGAAGACCGCCGCCGAGACGAGCTTGATCGGATCGTTCTCCGCGTTGACCGACGAGCCCGGCCCGATCGGTTCGTTGCTGCTCGCGGGCGGCAGGCCCGCGATGTCCGCAACGCGCCAGCAATCGCGGACGGGAAGCCAGCCGCCCTCGATCGTGCCGATGTCGCGGCTGAAATGCTCGGTCGCGATGTCCGCCGCGCTCCCGCAATACAGCTCCTCGAGGACGGCGTTCGTGCCGCCCGGCGGGGCGCTGAGCGCGACGGGGATGCTCGTCCGGTCGGCAAGGTACTTCCCGAACTCCCGGAGGTCCGCGATGCCCTCGCTGTCGGGAAAACCGTTCTGCCAGGCCTCGTTGGCGACCTCGAGGAGCATGATCTTCCCCTCGCGGCCGGCAAGCAGCTCGAGCAGCGCGGCCATGTGCTCGATCCGCGCCGCCTTGCGCGGCATGAGCTGCGCGTCGGCGAAGATCGTGATCTGCGTGCGCATCCCGCGGTCAGCCACGATGTCGATCAGGTCCGAGACCTGCCGCCGGTAGTCGGGCCAGGCCGCCACCGCGCGGCCCTCCCGGTTCGCGAACGCGACGGGCGCGATCTCGGATCCCTCCCAGTACGGGTTCCACCCGACCATGGACAGGACGCGCACGTAGTTGAACCCGCACCTCGAGAGAAACGCGAGATCGCGGTCGAGGCGCGCGCGATCGTGCTTGCAGCGCCGGAGCGCCTGCATGTACGTCGCCCCGAGCCCCAGGAACGGGCCGGCCGCATCGACGGCCGAGCGGCCGAGGATCCGGACAGGGGTGGCCGCGGGAGGCGGCCGCGAGGTGTCGACGCTGAAGGAGCGTCCTTGAGCGCTCCACGGGCTCCAGCCGAGCGCGTTGCCGATCTTCACGAATACGAAGTAGCGGGCCGCGTTCTCGAGCCTGTCGGACCACGCGAAGGAGCAGCTCGCGCCGACGTCTCCCGAATCCCAGACGATGCCCGATTCGGCATCGTCCTCGGCCGTGATGCGCACGCGGTACCGCGTGCAGGCATCGCCGCTCCATGCGACGAACGCGCAGGGCGTGCGAACGGTCTCCGCGGGGGTCGGCGCCGTGATGGCCGGCGTGCCCGGCAGCTTCCGCGTGCGATCCCACACCTTGACATTGCTGTAGACGGCGTCGATCGGCGCGCCTGCGTCCGCGGCTCTCCGGGTGCTCGCGCCGATCCTGACGCCGTGCCCCGCGGGCGCGTACACGCCCGGCACCGCGGCCGTCATGATCAGCACGCCGTCGCGGTACGTGCGGAACACCGAGTCGGCGCCGCGGGGCTCCCACTCCTCGCGAAACCGGTAGGCGGCGCTCGGATCCCAGGAGAGCGCGGCGGTGTCGGGCTCGACGTACTCGCCGCCGATCTTCCAGACGATCTCCATCGCATCGACCGTCCCGCCGGCGCGGCCGATCTTGCGCACGAAATGCTTGCACGGGTTGTCCCGGTACCCCCCGCCATACCTCGTGTCGGAGTCGCCGAACATCCAGTCGTACATGTGGAAGATCTCGCTCTTGTCCTCGAGGCCCGCGCGGCTCTCGCCCGGCCTCAGGCCGCGCACCTCCCACTCGACGGCACCCGCGGCGATGGTCGGGACGTGCCACCGGATGCAGTCGTGCGGCCCCGTGACCTTCCACCCGCCCTCGACGAAGGCGCCGCCCGTTCGGACGCCCTTGGTGGAACCCTGGAGCGCATCGTCGAGGATGAGAACGTCGGCGCGAAGGCCCGGCAGGAGCGCGCACACAAACGAAAGGATCAACGGGAATAGAACGACTCGCGGTCGCATGACGACCACTGCGGCCGCGGGCGCGCCGCCCGGCAACGCGCAGACGAACGCGGTCAAGAGCTTCATCGCGCCTCCTTGTCCAGCCCTCTTCATGGTATGCCCGCCGCTCCGGACGTCAAGCGCACGCGGCGCGGGGATCCGCCTGCATCTCAAGCGGCTGCGCGCCGGCTCCTCCGTGTGCCGCTCGCGTGGCCGCCGGAGACGTCGGACCGCTGTTGCCGCCCCTGATTGACCGCGAACGGGCCGGCCGGTAGCATGGAGGCCGATGACAGCGCGAACGACAGCTCACATCATGAGACCGCCGGCCATGGTTCCCCGGCCGTGATGCACGATCGCACGGGAAGAAGACCGAGATGAACGCGTTGCTGCTCTACCCGGAATTCTCGGCCATGGGATTCTGGAACTACAAGGCCGTCTGCCGGTTGATGGGAGCCCGATACCCGGCATCGCCTCTGGGCATGATCACCATGGCCGCGCTCCTGCCCGGGGAATGGCAATTGCGACTGCGCGACCTGAACACCACCACCCTGGACGATGCGGACATCGACTGGGCGGATCTGGTGTTCATCGGAGGCATGCTGCCCCAGCAATCAGGGTTCCTGCAGCTCATCGAGCGGGTTCACTCCCGCGGCAGGAAGGTGGTTGCGGGCGGCCCCGATCCCACCTCGCAGCCCGAGGTGTACCGTTCCGCCGATTACCTCGTCCTGGGCGAGGCGGAGTGTTCCCTGCCGCTGTTCCTCGCCGACCTCGCGCGAGGCGCCGCGGGCGGCACCTATGTGTGCGCCGAGAAGCCGGACTTGACGAAGACCGCCGTTCCCCGTTTCGATCTCCTGGAGTTCGGGAACTACCTCATGATCGGAGTTCAGTTCTCGCGCGGCTGTCCGTACAACTGCGAGTTCTGCGACATCATCGAGCTCTACGGCAGGAAGCCGAGGACCAAGACGCCGCAACAGATCGTCGCGGAGCTGGACACGCTCTACCGGCTGGGCCACCGCGGCCACGTGGACTTCGTGGACGATAACTTCGTCGGGCAGAAGGCGCAGGCGAAGGAGGTCCTCAGGGCCGTGAAGGACTGGTCCCGGGATCGCGGTTATCCCTTCTTCTTCTCCACGGAAGCCTCCATCAATCTCGCCGACGACGAAGAGATGCTGGGCCTGATGCGGGACGCCGATTTCCGTTACGTCTTCGTGGGCATTGAATCCGCCGATGCCGAGGTCCTGGCCTCGATGCACAAGCAGACGAACCTCGCGCGGAACATCGTCGAGGATCTGCACAGGATCCATCGTTACGGGATCGTCGTGAACGGGGGGTTCATCCTGGGATTCGACGGCGAGACCAGCGACACCGCGAGGAAGATGGTCGACGTCATCGAACGCGGCAGAATCGTCATGTCCATGGTCGGCCTGCTGTTCGCCCTGCCCAACACGCAGTTGACCCGGCGGCTGCGGGAAGAGCGCCGGCTGCTCGGAGACAACGGCCGGCTGAGCGCGGCCCGCGAGACGAACGAAGTGGACCAGACGTCGAGCGGCCTCAATTTCATCCCCCGGCGGCCCGCGGCGGAGATCCTCGGGGATCTCCTCCACGTGCTGAAGACGGTGTACTCGACGGGGAACTACTTCGACCGGTGCTTGCGCTTGAGCAAGGCCCTCGAGGTCCACCATCGATGCAAGTCTTCGTGGAGGCGAAGACTCCGCTACGGTTGGGCCCTTCTCCACATCGCGGTCAAGCTGGGTCTCCGCCCTTCCAGCATGTACTACTTCTGGAGGAACCTCCTGGTCGTGCTGCTCACGCGGGTTTCCGCTGCCGAGACCATCGTCAACCTCATGGCGATGTACCTGCATTTCGGCCCGCAGACGAGGTTCGTTTCCGGAGTGATGGCCGGGAACATCGAACTGCTGCGGGCCGGCGCGGCGCTCGATGCCCGCACGGCGGCGGACCGATCCTCGCAGACTCAACACCCGTGAACACCGCCGGCCTGAATGGTGTGCGGGGACGCCGCAGAGATTGCGGCCGCAGGATCGAATTCTTCGGACATCGTCTGGAAGTCCTCCTCCTCTCGCGCCCTACCCGCGCCGCGCAGCCCCAGGTATAATGAGATTTATCGAGTCGCGGGGTGGGTCTCCGCAGTCTGGGCCCGCGAAAAGGAGGTTTCATGAAGCGAACACGCATCGATCGACCACAGGGACCCTCCCGTCGTGATTTCCTGAAGACCGCGAGCTTCGTCGCGGCGGCGGCGGGCGCGGCGCAGGCCGGCGCGGCGGCGCCCGAAGCGCCGTTCCTCGACGCGCCGCTCAAGAGGATCGCCGTCATACGCGGGGCGTTTCTCTACCCGCCGACCGAGACGCTCCGAAAGGCCGGCTACTACAGTTGGCCGGGCGCGACCTTCGACGCCGAGGGACGCCACCGCGAGTACCGGGCGACGCTCGCCGGAATGGAGCGGCGCCTGGGGATCAGGATCGACATGGACGAGGCGCCGCTCGACGCTCCCGCCGGCGTGGCGCGCTTCATCGCCGGCGTGAGGGCGACCAAGCCCGACGGGATCCTCCTCATACCGTTCAAGAAATCCCACTGGACGCACGTCAAGCGCATCGTCGAGGAAACCGCGGTCCCGTCGGTCGTGCTCGCGACGCTGGGCATCCTCCTCGTCGACCACATCAACGAGCTCAGGAACGAGAAGGGCGTCTACCTGATCAACTCGCTCGACAACCTCGATGCCGTCGCCTACGGCCTGCGCATGATCAGGACCGCCCGCGTCATGCGGGAGAGCCGCATCGTCAACATCGCCGGGTCGGCCCGGCGCGAGACCGCGGTTCCGCGCCTCGGGACGCAGGTCGTGACGATCCCCGGCGCCTGCTTCATCGGCGCCGTCAACGCCATCAAGGCGAAAGGCGATTCGACCGATCTCGCCCGCACGTACCGCTCGGGCGCGCAGCAGGTCCTGCAGCCGTCGGACGACGACATCTTCGACGCGGCGAAGGCGTACTTCGCCCTGAAGCGCATCGTGACCTCGACGCAGGCCGATGCGCTCATGATGGACTGCCTGCCGGGGCTCCAGATCCCCCACCGCCACGTGCCGCCGTGCATGGGCTTCATGAGCCTGCGCGACGAGGGCATCCCGGCGGGGTGCCAGTCCGACCTGAGCGCGACGCTGACCTTGATGCTCGTCCAGCAGCTCTTCGACAAGCCGGGCTTCCAGCAGAACGCCTCGATGGAGACGGAGCGCAACCTCTACTTCGGAGCCCACTGCACCTGCCCGTCCAGGCTCGCCGGCGCGTCCGGCCCCGCCGAGCCGTACATCCTGATGAGCCACGCCGAGGCCGGGTGGGGTTGCGTTCCGCGCGTCCTGTGGCCGAAGGGCCAGGCGGTGACCCTGGCGCAGTACCTGCCGGGCGAGACGCCGCGCATGCACATCTACGGCGGCACGATCGCCGGCTGCCCCGACATCGCGCGAACAGGCGGCTGCCGCACGAACCTCGAGATGGCGGTCGACGGCGTCGAGGATGCCTGCACGGTGAAGGGCATGCACCAGGTGATCTTCTACGGGAATCACGTGAAGCAGTTTCGCGCGTTCTGCCAGATGTTCGGGATCGCCGTCGAGACGTAGGCGCCGCCGGCATCGGCGGCATCGGCGCCGACTCCGGCAATCGGCGCGCTATCGCCGCGAGCCGCGCCGATCACGCATCCATCGCCTCGACGTACGCCTTCATGCACGCGAGGCGCGCCTTGAAGGCGCCGTGGAGCGCATCCGCCGTCACCCGCAACGGGCGCTTCCACGCCGTGAACTTGTGCAGCTCGGTCGCGCGATCGACCTGCGCGACGACCGTCTCGGGAATCGAGCCGCCGCCCGCCAGCGCGCCCGAGAGCCCCGCCGCGACCGATGCCAGGCAGTCCGTGTCGCGGCCCATGTTGACGGCCGCCTTCATCGCCTCCCACGCGACGCCGTTCGTCATCTTGAAGATGCAGACGGCCTTGGTCACGACCTCGTTCGCAAAGCTCTGGGCGTACGTCATGCCGCGGCCGCTGTAGACGTCCGCGAACTTCGCGCGCAGGTCGCGGAAATCGCGGCAGTCGGCGGCGAGCCCGAGGCCGCGCTCGATCTCGCGCCAGACGGCCTTGTCGCAGTGCGTCGCGAGCGCATCGAGCACGCGATCGACGGTCGCGCCGGGCGCGGCGGCCGCCGCGATGCCGCCGGCGGTCACCTCGGCCCACCGGATGCCGCGGCTGTTCGCCGTCTGGTAGAGCTGGCCGACCTCGCGCACGTCCTCGAGCGCGCCCGCGACATCGCCCGCGTTGATGAGCCCGAGCGGATGGCACGAGCGCGCCATCGAGACGAGCCCCGCGTAGTCGCAGTACTTGCCGATGTCGGCGGCGGGCAGGCTCGTCTTCGCCATCGCCAGAAGCATGCCCTCGAAGGGCTCGGACACGTTGCCGGGCGCATCGGGCCGGATGTCGCGCGCCCAGATGCGGCGCACATCCTCGGCGCACACGCGGTCCTGCTTCTCCAGGATCGCCGTGATCATGTGCTTCTGGCGCTCGACGCCGTCCTCGGTCGTGCCGGGCTCCCGGCGCCAGCCGTTGCCGTAGTGCTCGTACGGGAGCAGCCGGTCGAGCGTGCCGTGCGTCTCCTGGATCCGCTCCCAGCTCCACCCCTCGACCGCCGCGCCCATCGCCGAGCCGATGTGGCAGCCGGCGATGCATCCGAAGAACTTCTCCCGCAGGCTCGGGCCGCTCTCGGGCGCGCGCGCCGCAGCCTCGGCCCGGCCGAGCGCGGCGCACGCCGCGGCGCCGATGCCGGCCTTGAACAGCGTGCGGCGATCCATGTGTCCGGCGTTCAAATGCATGTCGAAACCTCCCGTGCCGGCGGCACGCGTCTCCGTCCTACCGTCGCTCCTCGAGCGCGCAATCGTCGTACGTGACGTGCCCCTCGTCGTACCTGCACGCGATGACCGTCTCGAGCACGTAGCGCACGGCGGCGGTCGTCGGGCTCGTCGTGAACGCGCACTCGAGGCGCGTGTAGTCGCACGCCGTGCGCACCTCGCGCCGCGGGTGGCTCGCGACGACGGCGCCCGCGCGATCGAGCTCCTGGATGACGAGCGCGGCCGAATCGCCCGGATCGGCGCCGAAGCCCTTGCCGCCGAGGCTCTCCGCCCGCACCCACGCCGAGGCGGCGAGCTTCTTCCCGGCCTCGACGGGGACGCTCTGATGGACGAGCGTGTGGCCGCGGCCGTCGGTGTGCGTCCGCAGCGCCTCGCGCCCGCCGTGGAGCACGGGCGGGCCCCACTCGGGGTGAATCCCGTAGGCCGACTCGGGGAAGATGTACGCCGTGCTCGCGCCCGCGAAGACGTACGTCCAGCCGTTGTTGCCGCCGGCCCTGCCCATGCTCCCGACCTCGCCGCCGAGCCCGGCCTCGAAGTCGCCGTTCGCGAGCAGATTGCCGCCCTGCCGCGGCGGCAGCGCGGGCCTTCGGACCGCGACCGGCGCCGCCCCCTCGCCGCCGTGTCCCGGCGCGATCTCGAGCGCCTGCAGAATCGCCTCGGCGCCTTCCTCGCCGCGGAGCCGGATCTCGACCATGCCGTGCAGCGGCGTTATGTCGTTGACGACGAGGTCGACCGCGCGGCCGACGCCGGGCCACAGGACGTACGGGTCGCCCGGCCGCGTCACGGGCGCGCCGCTCTCGACGCCGGCCGCCGTGGCCGCGATGTCCATGTCCTTCGCGATCGTCGCGCCGTTCACGACGACCGTCAGCCCGCGCCTCGCGGGCTCGACGGCGCGCGTCTCCGCGAGCTTGAGCCGCGCGTGGTACGTGCCGGGGCCCACGGTCACCTCGACGGCGAGCTCCTTGCCGTGAATCCCGTAGCGGTAGAGCTCGGGGTCGGCCGTGCCTTCGATCGCCCAGCGCGTGCGCCGCGTCGTCCAGGCCGCGGCCACCGAGTCGGCGAGGTCGCCCGCCCGCACCACGAACTCCGTGCCGGGCCGCCACCGCTCGCCGCGCGAGTCGACGTGATCCTCGCGGCCGGTGTACCCGAAGATGAAGCGCTGGGCGCCGGTCGGGCCGCCGCCCTCGCCGAAGGATGCCTCGCCGCCCTCAGGCGCGGCCGCCGAGAAGCACACCCCCGCGACCTCGACATCGGTGCCGCGCGAGCGCGGGTTCTTCGCGCCCGTCGCGACGATGCGAAGCGTGTGCGGGCCGTTCGGGAGCCCATTCGCGTAGAAGAGCGTCTGCCCCTCCCGCCGCGCCGGGTTCCAGCAATCGATGCCCGCGGGCTGCAGGACGCCGTCGAGATACACGTCGGCCTTGCCGCCCTCCGGGCCGAACGCGCCGAGGACGCGCACCTGATTGCCCGCGAACGCGCACTCGAGCGTCCGGTCCTTCCACGCCAGGCGCTCCGGCGGAATCCGCTCCTGCGGATCGTCGCCCTCGATGACGACATCGCGCGAGGAGTGCGCGACCGTCACGAGGAAATCGCCGTCGGGAAGCCGGCGCGTCTCGCACGCGATCGGCGCGCCGCCGGCGCGGACGGACGAGGGCGCGAAGGCGAGCCGCAGCACCTCGACCGACTCGGGCGCGTGCGTCGAGTAGGCGATGCGGCCGTCGCCGTACTCGACCGCCGTGACGACGCTCGCCGCCCGCATGATGTGGTTCTCGCGCGACGCGCCGAGCGTGTCCGGCATCCAGGCCATGGCGGCGAGCGCGTGCGCGAGCGCCATCGGGTGGGCAATCTTGAACCAGTCGCCGGCGACGATGGCGCCGCCGTCGATGTTGTCCTCGACGACGCCGGTCGCGCGGCAATCGTAGGTCGCCAGGATGATCTGCCGCCGCGCGAGCTCGCGCGCCCACGCGCTGTCCGCGAGCGCGCCGTACCGGGCGTACGCGTTGGCAAGCTCGAAGGGCCCGTACCAGAGCGACCGCCCGCAGCACCCGGACGATTCCGGGTACGCCCACGCCCCGCTGAAGACGCCCCCGTTCGAGTTCGGCGAGACGCAGGTCCGGTTGAGGAAGAGCGTCATGATGTTGCGCGCATCGTTGCGCCAGTTCGGGAACTCGTCGGGGTGCGCCATCAGGACGCGCGCCGCGAACTCGGTGACGTTCTCGACCTGCACGGGGCACGGCCAGTCCCAGTAGTTGCGGCCCCAGGTGTCGCCGCCCGTCCAGTCGGGCAGGAGCGCATCGCGCAGGTGCGCGACGGCCGCGGCGCGGGCCTCGACGATGCAGTCGTTCTCGCCCCTGCGCCCGGCGCGGAGCAGCTCGTCGAAGAAGTCGATCATGAACACGACCCCGCCCGTCATCCGGTCTTCCCAGGGCGCATCGGCGGGATTGGCGTAGCGGCCCCACGGCGGCGCGCCCGGCTCCCGCGCGCGCTTCAGGGCGAGCAGCTCGCCCCAGTGCTCCGCCGCCGCGAGCCAGCGCGCGTTGCCGCACAGGAGCGCCGCGCGGACGAGCGCGCTCCCGACCTCGGCGACGATGTCGAGCTGGATGAAGCCGTGCGGGTCCGCCTGGCCGTAGGGCTTCCCGCGCACGGGCACGCTGATGAGGAAATCGGGCCACGGGTGGTCGGGCGGCGTCACGCAGAAATCGAGCAGCGCGTCGGCCTGCATCGCGATGTGCGCGATCGCGGCCGCATCGCCCGTGTAGCGGTAATACTCCGCGAGCCCGCCGAGCACGTACGCGGCGCGCTGGCCGAGGTCGCCGTTGGCCCAGTCGCCGATCGGCGGCACCGTGATCGCGCCCTCGGGCGAGATCTTCCACGCGCCGCTGAAGATGTACTCGGGAACGGCCGCGGCGGCGCGCGCCGTGTCGGTCCACGGGTAGCGCTTCAGCGTCTCGGCCGCGATGCGCACGCGCCGGTCGCACTGTCCGTTCCGGCCGCGGTACCAGGGCGCGATCACGCCGTGGCGGTCCTCGACCGCGTCGTACGCGTAGTAGCGCGTGGGCGCGTCGGCGCCCCCCAGGAGCAGCATGCCGGCAATGAGAAACGTGCCCACGACAGTCCTTCCCATCCCGCGCCGGGACCGAAGCCCGCTCGCGCGAGGGACGAGCGAGAGGGCCGCCTACAGATCCTTGACGTGCGACTTGTCGACCGAGATCCCGAGCGAGACGAACCACGGGAAGAGATCGCGGCCCATCGCGCGGCTCAGCACCTCGACCGAGTCATCCGCAGTGTACCGCGCGCGCTTCGCCGGGTCGACAAGTCTGCGCTTGAGCTGGAAGTACCGCGCCAGGATGTCGGGCTTCTCCTTCCTGAGCTGCTCCCAGATCCACATGGGCTTGGCCATGGCGACCTCGTGCGGCACGCCGCGCCGCGCCGCGAGGTCGTACTTCGTCATGTCGGGGTCGTGGCGCGTGCATCCATCGAGCCAGTTCTTGAGCGTCGCGTCGGCCTCCGCGGCCTCGCCGAGCTCGCGGCCGACCAGAATGCCGACGTACGTGGCAATGCCTTCGTTCCAGAGCGGCTCGGCAAACGGCAGCACCCAGGAGTGCGTGGCCTCGTGGCCGAGGAGCTCCATCATGCCGTAGACCTTCTCGGGGAAGCCGCCCCACCAGATGCCCAGGCCGACGGTCGCGCCGCTCGAGAAGCCCCCGCCGCCCGTCGGGAGCAGGATCAGGCTCCCCATCATGCCCGCCGCGGGGGGCACGCCGAGCAGGCGCTCCATGACCGGTCGCACGCGCGTGTAGGTCGCGAACGTCGCGTCGGCATACGGCGCGAGGTACTCCGAGTACTGGATCTTGAGGCCTTCCTTCTCGACGACGATCTCGGGCATGGTGTCGCGCGGCGGATGCGCGGGGTCGACGGCCTTTCCGCGCGCAAGGTCCCGGAGGAGCGGCTGCCACCACCCGTCGTTGATCGGGTCCTTGGCATCGGGGTTGCGCCCAACGAGCGCGCGCGAGCACACGAGAACGGCGCCCTTCCCGGCGGCGCGGCGCGCCACGACCGTGCGGCCGCGCGCATCGGTGATGAGAACCTTCCAGTCGGCGGGGTTCGCGAGGGCGATCGTCGCGCCGCCGTAGGTGCGGACGGCATCTGCCGCGAGCTCGGGCGCTGCCGCGAGGGGCTCTTCCGCGCGCGTCGCGACGAACTCGGCGCCGAATTCGCGCGCGATCTCGTTCAGGCGGTACTCCTTCTCGCCCTTGAAGAGCGCGTGCTCGCCGAGAATGGCGACGCCGCCGCCCTCCGCGAGAAACGCGCGCACGGCGTCGATGTCCTCCTTGGCGAAGGGACACATCGAGGCGCCCGCCTGGAGAACGAGGAGGTTGGCGCGCGCGAAGTCCGCGTGCCGGAGCGCCGCCCAGTTGCGGGCGTCGGCGCCGCCCGCAGGCGTCACGTAGTTCGAGCCGAAGCGGCCGTCGAAGTAGAACGTGAACTCGTGGGCGATGTCCGTGATCGAGTGGACGCGAGGCTTGGACGCCTCGGGCGCGGGCGCGGCGGCGGCGGCAAGCAGGCAGGCGGCGATGCACGATGTCATGATGGTTCTCCTTGTCGCGTCATTTCCGGCCGGGCTCGGCGGGCCCCGAGATCAGGCGGGCGAGCTTCGAACGCAGAAAGGCGGCGCAACCGGGCACCTGCGCCGCGCTCAGCCCGTGCAGGAGCAGGGGCCCCCGGTACCCGCAGCCGTGGAGCAGCGCAAGATAGCGGTCGTAATCCAGCCGGCCGTGACCCGCGGGGAGATGGCCGGCATCGCCGTCGCGGTCGAGATCCTTCGCATGGGCCAGCGCGATGTCCTTGCCCAGAAGCGCGAACGCTCGGTCCAGCACCTCGCCCATGCGGGCCAGCTCTCCGGCGTGGAACAGGTTGGCGGCATCGATCGTGACCTTCAGGTGCTCGGACGCGATTGCATCCAGGAGTTTCCGGGCCTTCTCCGCCGAGTCGACCACGTTGTTGACCTCGGGCTCGAAGGCCAGGACCACGCCCGCCTGCTTGGCAATCTCGGCGGCCTCGCGCATGCACGCCGTCAGGTCCCGCCACGCCTCCGGCGAGCCGTTGTCGGGATGGCGCCGCCACATGTCCCCGCGGTCGCGCGTGCCCGTGCACAGGTGGATCGCGGACGTGCCCAGCTCCCGGCACGCCGCAGCCAGAACCCACAGCCGCCGCAGGCCCGTTCGGCGGTGCTCTGCATCGGGATGGCTCATGTTGAACGTGCCCTGGACCGCCGCGATCGCGATGCCGCGGGCGGCGGCCTCGCGCCGGGCCCGGGAGGCCAGCTCCGGGGCGATCTCGTCCGGCATCGCCGCCACGCCGGCGCAGTCGAGGCTCAACTGCACGCAGGCCAGCCCGCAGGACTTGACCGCGTCCAGACGCGCCTCCAGCGTCGGGCCGGGGAACGTCCCGAGCAGAACGCCGATCTGCATGACCGGTGCGTCCGGCGTGCCGGACCCGCCCGCAGCCGGGCGCTGCGGACCGCTCTGCGGGGCTTCGGTTGCCGCCGCCCTTCCGGCCAGAGCGGCGGTTGCGCCGGCGGCCATCGCGCCGGCCGTCTTCAGCAGGTTGCGGCGCGTCCAGCAGACGTCACGTTCGGGAATCGAGTCGGGCATACGGCACCTTTCGTACCCCAGTCTACAGGCAGATCGGCGTTTTCGCCTGTCCCCGCGGGCGATTCTCGAGGTGGGAACCGCGATCGCCGCACCGCCGCTCAGAACTGCATCTGCAGTCCCGCGACGAAGCTCGTCCCCGGCCCGTTCACGCCCGAGCCGTGGATGCGGTAGTCCCGGTTCGTGATGTTCTCGACGCCCGCGAAGAGGGTCGCGCGTTCGTCGAGACGCACGCCGCCGCGGAGCCCGACGATGCAGTACCCCGGCGTGCCGTCGGGCGGGATCCGCTGCGTGTCGCGCTCGTCATCGGGAGAGAGCCGATCCTGGCGCAGCGCGATCCGGCTCGTCCCCTCGACCCAGACCTTCCTGTCCTCCGAGTCCCAGCGCAGCCCGAGGAGCCACTGCGCCGGCATGAGGCGCGAGATCGGCTTTCGGGACGTCCGCATGTCGTCGCCGTAGGTGTCGACCTCGCCGTCCATCCACGAGAAGGAGCCGCGCGCCGTGAATCCCTCGTAGAAGTTCCAGTTGAGGTCGACCTCCGCGCCGTGAAGATACCCGTCGCCTACATTCGCTTTCGACACGACCCGCTCGCCATCCGCCGTCACGTTGCCGGTCCCGTAGCGCATGATCATGTCGTCGATGTCGGTGTAGTAGTACGACACGGCGCCGCCCCACCGCTCCCACCGCCCCTTGACGCCGGCCTCGTAGGCGATGAAGTGCTCGGGCTCCAGATCGGTCGCCGGAACTTCGAACTCGCCGGGGTCCCATGCGTAGTGACGAGAAAATACGGGAGGCTTGAGCGCAGGGCTTGACCGACCACCATCTCGGAAGGCGATCGATCCGTATCCATGGTTCGTAGCCAGCTATTGAAGTGCTGCCAGACGTGGCTTCCGAACTTCACGGAGAGGTACTGGAGAAGCCCCTGCGCGATGCAGCCGAGTTGCACGTAGCGGTGGTAC
>JBFZCA010000209.1:0-29019 GCA_041308205.1 Planctomycetota bacterium
TGATCGTCGCGTTTCCAGAAACGTTCGTGATCGTCGCGCTTCCATAAACGTCCGTGATCGTCGCGTTTCCAAAAACGTCCCTGATCGTCGCGTTTCCAGAAACGTTCGTGATCGTCGCGCTTCCAAAAACGCCCGTGATCGTCGCGCTTCCATAAACGTCCCTGATCGTCGCGTTTCCATAAACGTCCCTGATCCTCGCGTTTCCAGAAACGTCCGTGATCGTCGCGTTTCCAAAAACGCCCGTGATCGTCGCGTTTCCCCTCATCGCCAGGATTCTGCCGCCCACGACTCGCCCGATAACGGCCCCGTCAGTCAACATCCAGCAGCCACCCAGTAGGATGGTGCGGTGGTCACAGACCATCATCCGGCTTATCCGTTCGCGCATGCGCAACAGGCACCGCGCTTCCAGCTCCGGCGTCCACCATCTCGGGGCTGTCTGGTCCATCTTCAGCGTGTATGTGGCCGGGTCGAAAATGTCTGTGTGGGGATATTCAAGCCGAGCGAAGGCGTCAGTTGATTTGTCGGCCAGCCCGGCATCAGCAATCAAATCCTCGTGCGAGTCGGTATGCTCGGGATCGAATATAGAGTCCCCGTTCGGTAGCACAATCTCACTCGGAAAGTAACACATTATAGAACCTCCACATTCTGTGATCCGATCCTCATGTCTTTACCCCCATCTTCATTGCGGCGGGCCGGACGAGCTTAAGGCGTTTAGCAACTCGGCTCATCGACCGTTGCGCACCCAACCAGTCGCGTGTTCTATCACGCCGCCGCCGCATTGCCGCCTGGAGTACGGTACGGTTGGTCTCTGGGACGCTCTAACCAGATTCGGGCGGCGTATTCAATTGTCACCCTCTCCTACAGCGCACACCGATAAACGTGCGGTTCCCGGAACCTCTCCGCGCCTTGTTCGTCAAGCGGCAAGCCGGTCGGCTTGTGCCTCTGGATTGCCCGGCAACGCATCGCAATCTGCTCCGGCGTCGGATCGTTGCAGGCAAACGTCGGATAGCTTGCGATCGGAACTCGCATTGTCTCGCCGTCCAGTTTTCCGAGCAGCGACTGCAACCGCAAGCGTTCCCGCTCGGCGTCGCGGGCCGCCCGCCGCTCCGCGTGGACCCTGGCCCAGATCGCACGCTTCTGCGCCATAAACGCATCGGCGTCGAACTCAATCCCGTGCTTGCTGGCGTATACCCTCACCGCCTCTGGCGTTCGCTTGGTTGGCAGCAGGTCCACGACGCGTCCGCCCATTCGCGGGTAGTGCTCGCGGACAATCGCGTCCTCTTCGGGCGGCCAAAATGCGTACCGATGCTTATTCGAGCGTCGCCTACTCATTCGCCCAGCCTCCGCACAACGATTGCCACATAGTTTCGATCATGTCATCACCACGTGGCGCACGACGCGCGCCACGTTCGGATTCTTCGCGCTCGCCCAATATTGCAAATGCCGCCCCTTGCCCATGTCGTCCCCGGAGCCGCGTTGCGACTTCTGCCCCACTGCAATCCCGAACCGATCACCTATCGCGGTCAGCACCGCCCGCACTTCAGAAGCGGACAATTCGAGCCCCGCCCGATTCGCCAAGTCTGCGGCGATCACCGGGGCGGACACGCCGCACGACCGGGCCGGCAGCCAGGACAGCACGATTGCCGGCAGATGGCACCCGTAGCAGTGTGCACCCCTGATCGCATCACAGTGGCAGAGCTGGTCATCCTTCACCCACTCCATGCACAGGCAGCACCGCCGCTTCTTCCTGTCCACCAGCCCTGACGCATCAAACTTCGGTACGCGATCGTCCATGACTCGCTCCTATGGGCATCGCTGCCGCGATCAATCCGCACACGTCCGCACGTTTCGCGCCTTGGTTCAGCCACTTGCGCATGTCTTTCGCCGGCGGGGTCACCAGCCGCACGGACTTTGCCAGCGGCAATATCTGCTCCGCGAGATCGGCCGCTCCCTTCTGGCCCGGCCCGTCCGCGTCCGCAACGATCACAACCCGGAACGGCCGAAGATCGCCCAGCAACACGCGCAAGTGGTCCACACCGCCCGTGCAACTCTGCCGGCCGACCGCCTGGAATCCGAGATGCAAGGCCGCCGCGGTGTCCGTTGGCCCCTCGCAGATCAGCAGCGGGTCAGCACTGCCCGTCAGCCTGGGCAGGAATAGCCCGTTGTGCGAGCCACCGACCGCCCACTTGCGTCCCTCGATATTGCGGAGCGCGATGCCCACCACATCGCGCCTCCCGTTTCGCATCGGAAACGTGTACGCCTGCCGAAACTCATCCCACCCCATCCGCAACGCCATCAACATCCTCGGGTCAAGCCCAAGTTGGCCGGCAAGCCGATTCAATAGCAGCACGGTCAGTGCACGGTGGTACTTCATGGCCAGTGCCCACATGTTCGCGGGCGGCTCTCGCTTCGGCTCCGGCGGCGGAACCGCGGGCAGCTTGTCCGCGAGAATGTGCAGGTAGCCAGAGCCCTCCAGGTACTTGTTGCTCTGTACGCGCGGGCAGATGGCGGCGAGCCCGTCTTTTGACACCATGCACCAGTCGGGTTTCCCGCAGATCGGGCATCGGTGCTGTCTCGTGACTCGCCGCCAGTCGCTCATTATTTCTGTTCCCCCTTGGCCGGACACGCATAAATCTCGAAGTTCGACAACGCGGCACCACATTCCATTTTCCAAGAGTACGGGAAGATCCGAAGTAGGCCACTGCGCGGCAGGCAGTCAACGGACCACCCGGACGGAGGAATCATCTTTGGGACACCGACGTATCTCTCCGTCCATTTCCACCCATATCCGCCGATGCCGTCCAGGTTCAGAACGTCACTGCAACCCGACAGTCGGCACACTGGCCTGTTGCCATTGCAGGCCACGAAATCCATCACCCTGTAGCCGCTGTCGTGCATTTGGCGAGTAGGCAGCAGCACGATGCTGTTGCACTTCACCGGCTTGCTCCAATGCTCCCGGGCGGGGAGAGCCTCGAAATCCTTGCGGGTCATGTTTTCAATCGGTTTCTCGCTCATGCCGACACCTTCCGCTTGCGATTGATTTCGTCGATCATCGTGCTCGCGTCCTTGAACCTGACCGCCGCCGGGTCGATACCGTTCCGGGCCAGCCACAGCCCCTGCCGGTAGGTGCAGAGCCCCCGCTTGCGGCGGTCGATCATCGTTCCGATAAGCTGGTGCGCTTGCGTGTAGTTCAGCCCCTCGACTTCATTCTCTCTCATCCCAAACCGGACAAGGCATTCGCGCATCTTTGGTGTCGGCACCCGCCCGGCGTTCCAGCCGCGAACCAAGTCCGGCTCCAGGTCGAACGCATCGAACGGGTCTATCCGCCGAGTTCGGAACTCGACGGACAGTGCCCAGTCCTTGCGGTGCAGAAGCATCCGCCGCTTGGCATCAAGCTGCTCTTGCCGTTTCTTTTCACGCTCCTCACGGATGGCCCGCTGGGCTGATTCAAGTTCCGATTTTACATCCGCCCCGTCCCGCTTGGCCGCGATGGCTGCCGTGGCCCTGGCGATCACCTCATCCCCATACTTGCCGCCAAGCACGTCCGCCGCGCACACCAGCTTGTGGCGACCCGCGTTGCCTACAAAGTCAATAACCTCCAGCCTCGGCTTGTAGCTCGACGCGATGGCCGACCGGCGCTCGATGGGCTGCCCTAGCCCATCCACGAGCCCTGGCAGCGTCCGCGTCCCGCGACCGATCATCTGGGCGTACAATGCCCGGGATTTCGTCGGCCGGGCAATGGCCACGATTTCGATTGTCGGATCGTCGAACCCCTCGGTAGCAATCCCGACGTTGCAGAGGAACTGAAACTTGCGGCGTGCGTAGTCGCTGAATATCTTGCGGCGCTCGTCGGTCGGCGTGTCGGCGTAAACAAATCTGGCACAGTCCGGCTTGTGGCGGTTCAGCGCATCGCAGATCAGTTCCGCCTGCTCACACCCGGCCGCGAATACCAGCGTTTTTCGCTCGCCGCACATCTTGATTAGCGGCCAGACGACGCCGTGTACGTTCCGCTCTTCTCGCAAAATCTCGGCAAGCTGGGCCTGGTTCAGGTCGTTTCCGACCGGCCTGACGTTGGCGATGTTCAGCGACTCGACGTGTACCGTGGTCTGCATAACCGGCACGAGCCACCCATCGTCGATTGCGGTGTCAAGCTCGTACGCGAACGCCGCAGTGCCGAACACTTGGCCAAGCGATTTCTCGTCCGCCCGGTCGGGCGTCGCGGTAACCCCGAGCACCCGCAGCAATTCGTTCTGCCGGTAGTGGGCCAGCACCTTCCGATAGCTCGCGGCCGGTGCGTGGTGGGCCTCATCCACAACACACAGCCCGAAGCCGTGGGGGTCAAAGCGAGTCATCCGTCCAGCGCCGTTGTTCCCGGCGATCTGGGTTTGGATAGAGCTAACCACGACCTCGGGCCGCGTTATGTATTCATCGCTCCACCGATCGGCCATCTCAACGCCGACCTTGCAGCGTGCGACGTGCTTGATCTTTCGGGCCGCCTGGTCGATTAGCTCCTCGCGGTGTGCGAGCACTATCGACCGGCCGTTGTCGTTCCGGCGGATGCACTCCGCGAACACGACCGTCTTGCCCGTCCCCGTCGGCAACACGAGCAAAGTAGACTGCGAGGTCTTCCACTCGTTGAAGATGGCGTCCACGGCCTGCTGCTGATATGGCCGCAGCGTGATCGCCACTTCCTGCTTGGTCGGGATTGGGCCATCGAAGAGGTACACCACTTCACTCCGTAACCATCGCCAATATCATCCCGTTGACCCGCTGTAGCCTGTCGCGGTAATACCTGGACGCGTCATAGAGCGCTAGTATTTCGGATTGAAACACGCTTGACACTGGCAGCATGGGGAACGTTTGGCCATCGCGTGGATGGGGCGGCAACTCCCGCATGGTTTCGGAGAACAGCGGGTAATCGCCTGGGTACCCGTTGACCGTGCCGACCATGTAATATTTGTCCACCGTGAACGTCCAGTGGTCGAAGTAGTACACCGCGTCGCCGGTCCTCAGTTCTTTGCGGTCCACCGCTCAGCCCTCTTGCGCCATTGGCGCCCATGCCTTGCTCAAGCCTTGCCAAGCCCCGCCGCGCCAGGCCCGGCCCCGCCGGGCCGCTAAGTCCGCGTCCCCGCCTTGCGCCGTTGGCGCCCATGCCTTGCTCTTGCCTTGCCCTGCCCAGCCTGGCCTCGCCTTGCCCTGCCTCGCCTTGCCTCGCCTTGCCGCTTATGTCATCGCCGGCAGCGTCGGCGTCTTGCCGACGACAAGCCGAAGCGCGTTCGCCTCCTTGCGGATGGCCTGCTCGAACATGTAGAGCCTGCCGGCCACAAAGTCCCTGGCCTTCTTGCCGGTGTCGTCAAGCCGCGCATCATCGATCACCTCGACGATCCGCTTTCCCTTCCCGATCTGCTTCACGCCCCGCCGGGTGGTGTCCACGCCAATGCGGATCTGGTCCTGCCCCGGCGCGAGCCGATAGCCCTCGCCGTGAAGCGTGTCCAGCGCGTAGCCGAACTCGCCGAGAATCCGCCGGCGGGCCTTGCCGACCACCTGGAAGTACGCCGTGGTGCCACGCTTCTCGCCAATCAGCTTGGCAATCGCATCATGGCCAATCGTGTCGCCCTCGCTTTTCGATTTGAGAAACTCCACCAGTTTGTCCACCTGGGGCTTCCGCGCCCGCCCATTCATCACTGCCTGTAACATGATTCGTTCTCCTGTTTCTGCGCCGTTGGCGCCCATGCCTAGCACATGCCCGGCCCTGCCCGGCCACGCACTCGCCTCGCCACACCCTGCCTAGCCCGGCCACTAAATCCGCCTCAGCTTGGCCTCGAACCGGCCGTACGGACCGGGCGACTTCGGCGCACCGGGCCGCCAGTCGCCGATGCCGACGTACATCCCGGCCGCCTCAAAGATGTCCTTCAGCACGTCGTCGGTGATCGTGTCGTCAATCACCGTCACCGTGCCCGTCACCGCCCAGTGCCGGAACAGCGGGCGAACCCGAACGTGCTTACTGTTGGCCACCGCCGCCCGCTTAATGAACAGGACAAAACCGAGCTTCTTGGCAGCCTCCGCGTGGTCCGCGAAGGTCTCGCTTGTGATCTTCTCGATTGCCGATATGGGCAACTCCGCCCCGTTCACCAGCAACCGGTAAAACTCATCGTCCAGTAGCACGCCAGACGGCACCCGCCGCTTGAACGTGGCACCCCGCTTGCCCGTCCCGATCATGGCCCCAGCCTTCATCAGGCAGGTCCTCAAGTTGTCGTGGGGCATGGCGACATTCTCGCCGTCGCTGTACAGGTAGCCCTTCCATGTGTGAGCCGGATATCGATCGTCACCCGCGCAAGACTTGCTCTTGTTCTTCTTTCGCCATTCTGTGAGCTTGTCCGCCCATTCGATGTTGTCCCAGTGCATGATGAGCGGCGACACGCCCGTCAGCGTTACCTCGTACTGTCTGATGCCCATGATCCTGTCCTTTCTGCGCCGTTGGCGCCCATGCCTCGCTCATGCCTTGCCCAGCCCTGCCCCGCCTTGCCACGCCGGGCCCCACTAAATCCGTTTCCCCGCCTTGCGCCGTTGGCGCCCATGCCTTGCTCTTGCCTCGCCCAGCCACGCCTGGCCCGGCCCTGCCGGGCCTGGCCAAGCCGGGCCAAGCCGCTACTTCAGTTCCTTCGGCAGCCGGTCGTGCACGTCCTTCGGCACCCAGCCGGCCGCATTGGCCTTGTCGTTCGATGCCCGCGCCGCCGGTGTCGCCACCGCGTAGGGCACCGCAAACTTCAAGTTGGCCCGCGCCTGCTCGATCAGGTTGGCCGTCGCTTGATCGTCCAGGTACGTCGCAACCGTCGTCTGCGACGCCTTGCCGACGATCCCCTTCGCCGTTGACAGCGCCCGCATGGCCTTGTCCATGTCGCCAACGAGCGCGAACGCGGCAACCACCTTCGCCTCGGTCAGCGGAGTGCCCAGCGCATCCTTCGGGGGCTCATCCGCGGCGGGCTTCGGCTGCACGCCCCTCAGGCTGGCCCTGCCGGTCTCGACGGCCTTGCGGTCCTCGGCCGGCAGCGCGTCAACCTGGTCCACAATCTTCTCTGCACGCCTGACGGTCGCGGCCGACACCCCCGCCTGCTCCGCGATCCGTTCTGCCGTTCGCTTCGGCTCGGCAATGTGCTCAAATTGAGCACATTGTTTTGGCCTGCCCACGGGCTTCTTTTCCGCCCGCAGACGGCGGCCCAACAAAATCTTGGCCTGGGTCGGCGTCAGGTTCCGGCGTGCGAGCTGATTACAGAGAATCCAATCCATCGCCGCGGAGCGGTCCGGCAGGTCAATCTCGACCGTCGGCAGGTCGACGCCCAGCTTCTTGCAGATCGCCCAACGGTGATGACCGTCCAGGATCACGTCATGGCCTCGCCACATAACGAGGGGGGTCAGACACCCGTGCTCCCGTATGCTCGCCTCCAGGCTGGCTTTCTCGTCGTCGGCCAGCGGCAGCAGCAGCCGCTCGAACTCCAGGTCAACCGTGATGTTCATTTCTGTTCTCCTATCGAATGCTCAGGTGCTTGCCACGCTCGCCGAGCGACGCGAACGACAGGCTGGCCCCGCAGTCGAGGGCCTCGCGGATCTTCTCGCGGTCGGGCTCTGTTGGCGGCTGGAGCCGATACGCTTCTGGCACCGCAGCCTCGTCCGGGATCTGCAAGGCAACCGGGCCGCCGTTGGCCACCACGCTCACGTTGAACCGGGCGGTCTTCAGCTTCTTGATGCCCAATGCGCCGAACGCCTGAAGCAGCCTGGACCGCAGCCACTTGGCCGAACCGTGGTCGCGCACCGCGAGTTGCATCAGCCGGTGCGTCTCCTTCTCGCGTGCCTCGGCTCGCAACTCCTTCTCGCGGATCAGGGCCGCATAGTTGTCAACCTTCGTTTCCAGGTCTTCCCCGAGAGTGGCCATCCACTCGTTGACCGCCGCCTCAACCTGCGGGTCTGTCACGTCGCCGCCCAGATCCATCAACAGATCGTCCAGCGCTTGCAGGTCCGCCGTGATATCAAGTAGCGTCCTCCGGGACACCGATTCCTGGCCGATCGCACCGCCCATTGTGCCGCTCATGTCGCGTCTCCTTTTCTGTTGCGCCGTTGGCGCCCATGCCTCGCTCATGCCTTGCCCAGCCCCGCCGTGCCAGGCCGAGCCCTGCCCGGCCTGGCCTCGCCTTGCACCTCAAAACGGGATTTCTTCGATAGCCACGATCTCGCGTCCGCCGTGTGCCCCGCGGGCACGCCAGTACGCGGTGAAGCTTGCCCCCTTAGCGAGCACCGCGTCAATGCACTCTGAGACGTACTTCGAGAACACGCCGAACCGGCCCCGATCCCCCGCGTCGAGCAACCGGACCAGCGGACCCTCGTGGCTCGCCTTCCACTCCGCAGGGAACACCACTCCTTGCAGGTCAAGCGCAATCTGCTCATTCGGCCAGTCGCCCATGTTGACCACGGCGATGGTCTTGATCTTCAGCCCCCTGGCGCCTTCCTCATGCTGAACGTCCACGAGGTCGCGGGCCTCACACGCCGCCTCGGCAACCGTGCCCGCAGTCTCGTCGAACGTGGCAAACTTGATCCCGCTCTCGGTGACGATGCTCCAGATCGTCCACGGCCGATTGTCCTTTTTGCCGGACCTGCTTGTCACCTCGGCCAGCCGATAGATGTTCTCCCCCTTGCCGGCGGCATCGGTCTCCGCTTCGGGCGCAAGCCCCGGAGTCGGCAGCGGCTCGTTGTCCTCTGGGGGCGTGGCGGGCTTGGGGGCCGGGCGCGCTGCGGCCGGGCTTGGCGCAGGCTGCTCCGCTCCCCCAGCCACGGGCACATCGCCCAGCCACGCGGCAAGCATTTCTCCAAACGGCTCACCGGGCTTGTCGATGATCTTGTCTTGGAACTTCCCCGTCCTGTCCTTCAAGATGTTCCCAACGTGCTCGGGGCTCATCTCAATCAGCAAGTCGAACTCGTATTCAATGCCCTCCTCTTGCCGCGGCGCAAGGCCGATCCGGGTTGCCTTGAACCGCCCGCCATCGTTATTCGTCTGCCACTCGGTCTTGACCCTCATGCATGCGATCACATGGCCCGGGAATGCGAGTATCGCGTCGATGAGATTTCGCTGCTTCGGCCGACTAACGGACCACGCGGCCCATGTGTTGCCCTTGAATCTGGCATCGGCCACCAGTTGGTTCTGGTCCACCAGGTCCAGCCACGAATGCGTCATGCTGTCGATTATCAGCACGTCATGCCCGCGGGCTGCGGAGATCGCCTCAGCACATGCTTCGATGCTGCGGTCATCATCCAACTCACACACGCTGAACGTGAACCGATCGGCGTACTTGCGGGCACTGCCACGCTCGGTGTCGATCAGCGCGATCTTGCCGGTGGGCGACAGGCCCCGCGCGAGCCGCAGGGCGGTGAACGTCTTTCCCGAGCCGGACGGGCCGAAGATCGCCGCCCGCAACTTGCTCCCCGTTTTCGTCGCTGGTTGGAATCCGATAGTCATCGATTCCCCCCTTTCGCTTTGTCGACTACGGCCTTGATACAATCAATGTCAACCGGCTCCCCATGCGAAGTGGCCGCCGCAATTAACGCCTCACACACCGCAAGCAGGTCCGGGGCGGCGGCAATCAGGCATGGCTCGCTCTCCAGAAGTGTGATTGCGCAGATTTCGCCACCGTCCAGCGTGTCCGCCGCCTCGTGCAAAAGGATCGGCTCGCCCGGCAGCGACAAGATATGTGCCTGCCTACGGGCAGCAGCAGCGCAGCGGCCCATCGCTGCGTTCACTTCCGCTCGAGCGACATCCTTCACGTCGATATGGCCCGTGTCCCGAACGATCAGCCGAAAGGCCACGAGCACCTGGATGTGTCGCACCTGGATGTGTCGCCTCATATCGCCTCCACACGGCTGCCTGCGCACGCCTCCACATGGCTGCCTGCGCCAGCCTCCACACGGCTGCCTGCGCACGCCACCACATGGCTGCCTGCGCACGCCTCCACATGGCTGCCTGCGCCAGCCTCCACACGGCTGTCGGCACACGCCACCACATGGCTGCCTGCGCCAGCCACCACATAGCTGCCTGCGCACGCCACCACATGGCTGCCTGCGCACGCCTCGGGATGGCTGCCGCGACGCGCCTCCACATAGCTGTCGGCACACGCCACCACATAGCTGTCGGCACACGCCTCCACATGGCTGCCTGCGCCAGCCTCCACATGGCTGCCTGCGCCAGCCTCCACACGGCTGCCTGCGCACGCCTCCACATGGCTGCCTGCGCCAGCCTCCACACGGCTGTCGGCACACGCCACCACATGGCTGCCTGCGCACGCCTCCACATGGCTGCCTGCGCCAGCCTCCACATGGCTGCCTTTGCACGCCACCACGCGCGAAAAAATCGCGATGACGCGAGAGTTCGACACTAGGTATGTGCCACCCGATAGCCGGCGATCTGTGGTCACGATAGATCGCTCAACCATGCCCCGAAGTGTCGCAGCCGCCGAATCCATCATGCCATCCGTAAGCCAGTCCGGCCGCGGTGTCTCGTGCACCTCGAATTGGTATGCGTCAGCGTCCAGCTGTTGGCTTTCGCCCGGCGGACTAAACTCGAATGGCACCATCAAATCGGTCAGCCGACCGTTACGATCCGATACGCCGTATATAGCCAGAATCTGGCTGTGTGAATCCGTGTAATCGGAATGTAGAATCTCGCCATCGCGCTTCAGCCATCCACTCTTGAACTTACACATTTGGCCACCACCTCCGATAGCTGCCCTGGCCCAGCACCACCGGCGGCAAGGTGTGGTTGGGGCCACCGGTCGTCACCCCGGCAGCCCCAACCCGTTGAAAGGAGGAGGACCACAGCACGTCGTCGAGCATGCGCCCCACCGCGACCCGTAACCGTTCTTGCGTCAGATATTCGCCCGCTTCTATCTGCCTGCGAATTGTTGCCATCCGGTGAAGGTTCATCGCTGACCTCCATAGGGTGGGGCCGTCCGTGGCCCATCCCCGACCGCGCAGGGAATCCCCGCCCTGGGCTCGCACCCTCTAAACTTGTTCGCGTTCTGTTAGGCTTTAGCCATCCCTGACCAACGGCGATCCGTCAGGAAGGACCGATAATCTTGGCTGCCGCGGCCCGTCGAACCGCACGCTTGCCAATCGTGGTAAACCATACACGACAAATGGTAAACTTGCAAGCCGAAATGCCCAGAAAAGGAAGATTTTTTGTGGCCAGCGTCTTGCGGGAGACTATATTATTATGTAGGCTACTAGCATGGAACCCAAAAAACTCAACCTGGAACTGGCGGCCAATGTCCGGGCAGTTCTGAAGGCCAAGGAAATGACCATCAAAGACTTGGCCGAACGGACCGGCATATCGCGGAGCAGCCTGGACAACCTGTTAGTCGAAGGCCGTGAGCCCGGGTGGTACAGCCTGAAAAGGATCGCCGATGCTCTCGGCGTCGCTATGGACGACCTGTCTCCAGGGCGCCGACCAGCCCTCTCTGCGCCTGGCCAGCGCAAAGACCCGGCGATACTTCGTCAAGCGGCGAAAGACCTCCTGGCTCAGGCAGAAGCTCTCGAAGCTGTTGAGCGAGCGATTCATTCGCAAAGTAGGCCAAACCGTCAATGATGACCAGAATTGTTCCACCCATCGTGCTACCCTTTCAGAGAAAAGAGGTGTGCGGTATAATAGAACACTTTGGGGCCGTGGAGTCAAGGGCGAATCGTAAAAATCTTGATAGGGGAAACCTCATGCTCGCCAAGATCAAAACACCCTGGATTCCCTTCGTGGTTTTCGCCGTAGTTGTCGGGCTCGCATGGTGTGCGGTCCGGGCGGCCAGCCCCGCCACGCAGCCCGTCACCCCCGCCGCAAAGGTCTTGCGGGCCGAGCGGATCGAGCTGGTGGACAGGGAGGGCAATGTCCGCATGAGACTGGAGGTTAGCCGCGATGGCCCAGAGGTCTGGATGATCGGGGCAGACGGCAAGATCTCCCTGGCAATCTGCCACACCGACAAGCATAATTGCGCATACATTGGGCTTGGTGCGTCGGAGGGGAACAACCTGATGCTAACCCGTTCGACAATCGAGGCCACAACGGACGGCCGGGTGAGGGCGAGCTTCCCCTAGGTTAAGGCCCCAGAGCATTCCCTTGGTGAGCGGTGGGCGAACCGACCCCTTGTCAAAGGAGCCGGTCGTATCGCCGAGGTCATTCCCCCGGAGCCGCGGAGCCGCGGAACCGTCCGGCGTATTTTCGCATCGCCGGCTTACACCCTGCGTCGCCTGTAACCACTTCCGCACCCGAAGGTGTGGCCCACCGCCAGGGCGTCGGTTCAACACGTCGCGGTGGGGGCCAAGCGAATCGTCCGAGCCTGTCGATTCTGACCAGTCGGACGCGACAGTAGATTACCGCGCTGTCTCACGCGTGCCCCGATGGCCCGCAGGCCACCACCGGACGGGGCGCCGGCTCAGATTCCAATTATAACATACACCACAATTGCCAAAGAGGCAACTGGATCACTGCTTCAGCCGGTAGCCGACCCGCCAGAGCAGGCGGCGGATATCCCGTGCGGCGTGCAAAACAAAGTCTTCCGCGGCGGCGCCACGCCAGATAGCATGGAGCGCCTCGTGGATCAGCGTGTCCATAAGCTCGTGGTCCGTCTGCTGGGGATCAATGCTGATCGTGGCGTCCTCTGCGGGGTCGTCCACATATTCCAAAGTTTCGCACTCGCCCACGTTCAGGATATCCGGCCGCACCCACTCAATGCGGTACGGGTGCCCGCCCAGCCGGGCGGTCCTGATCCGCGTGAACTTGGCGAGCTTGCGGCTCATTTCTTGCCCTTGGCGATCGCGTAGCCCGGCGAATCCTGAGTGCGCCCACAGAGGTCTACCCTCCGTACACGGGTAGTACGCACCCTGCCCGCGGCGATGGCCGCCCGGAGCATTTCATAAACGGCCCCCCGGCTTACCCCGGCTTGGTCTGCAATCTCGCGGGCGGTCATGCCCTCGCCACCGGGCCGGCGTTTCATTTCGCCGAGCAGTTCGTCGAACGTGATCCCTGATCTCATCGCACTGGGCTCCTGTCAGTTATCCACACGATCGGGTCCACGAATAGCCGTCGGTCTCCATGCCGGACCACGAGCGCCCCGAACTGCGGCGGGGCCAGCCGAGCCCGCGCGATCTTCCACGCGAACGGGGTTTTCCCCTGCCAGCCAGGCGTTACCGCCGCCAGCCCGATCCCGTAATCGGTGGCGAATTGGACGTGGATGTAGGAGTGGCGGTGGCTGCGAATGATGATGTTCGGCGGGCGCTGGTTCCACCGGGCGGCCTCGACGTATTCTGCCGTCAGTTCAGCATTGACCGCGCTGGCCTCGTGGGCGCTGGAGCTGGTGGTGCCGACGTGATGCAGGAAGTGTACTAGTCCGTCCCCGCACGTGGTCCACAGATCCCAAGTTGCCCGTTGGCCCTCTGCGTTTGGCTTCGCCCCGAGCCGCTTGGCTAACCGCTCCTCTTCGGCGGCCGACTTGCCGACGTGGGCCTCGGTGCCCCGGACCACGTAGAACTTGCCCTCGCACGCATCGACCACCGGGCGCAGGATGGCTTCGGCCATTGTGGACTGGTCTTCGAGGTTGTGGCTCATCTGGGTTGTGGAGCCGTGGTGTACGCCGTCAACCGCGTCGCCGTTGACCACAACCGCGAACGGCTCGCCGTGTGTGGCCTTGGGGACGTGTTCGCCCCACAGTTGTTCCCAGAGGCTCCACAGTTTGCGCTGGAACTTGGACGGCATTACGGGGCCGCCGTCGTCCAGGGCCATGCCCTCTGGCGGGCACAGCCCCATGCGGCAGCCGCAGTGCAGGTCAGAAATCACTACAATGTTGTTGACCTCGCGCTTTCGCCGGGCCATTACCCGCCCGCCGATTTCTCGCCTGCGTCCTCCAGGGCGATGCCAAGAATGACGGCCACCCCGACCCCGATGATGGTATACAGCGTCTCCTCGCTCACCCCAAGGCCCGCCTGTGCGGCGTAGCCTGCGATCACGGTGGCCAGTGCCACCCGCACCTTACGGCTCGCCAGGGGCTGGACAATCCGTTTCAGTACCGATAGGAAAGAGGCCATCTATCACCTCGTCGATGATTTCTGCCGGCGTCTGGTAATCGGCGGGCCGGGAGGCCGTGGTGTCGCGCTTTAGGACTCCCTTCAGCAACGCCTCCCGCCCGTCGATGTTTACCTGAATCAGCGCCGGCCGGTCCACCTGGATGCAGCCTGCCATCCACGAACACAGCCACGAGAGCCCGGCGAGCAGAACGATCCCGCCGAAGATGAGCACCAGCAAGCAGTACACACGCTGGGCCATGTGTGGCTCCTAAAATAATGTGCTCACTTTGAGCACATTATTCCGGCCGTGTGGCTGGCGTCCTATCGCCCGGATCGTTCGGGTTGGCCGTTGCCTGGCCCTCATCGGCCTGGGTGGCCCCGGCGATGTTCGCGCTAACCCCGTCGGCCCGCATGCAGAACCGCCAGGTTGCCGCCGGCCCGAAAGAAGCGAACCCATCGACCACGTATCCGGGGTTTATCAGCGACCCCTGGCCCTGGAGTTGGGCCGTTCGCGTTGACAATTCCGACATGGCCTTGTTGACGGCCGGTCCGATGATCTGTTCCATCATCTTGTTGGCGCCCCGTTCGATGGGCTCGGTGTTCGGCTGGCAACCAACGAGGACAGCCGCAAGGGCCGCTAGCACAAGCATATATCGCATGATCTATTCCCTTTCGCCCTATAGGGCACAAGTTATCCACCGATGTACGATTGCAGCAGGGCCAACAGTTGCACCCAAACGGCGTTGGCCACGACCTCCTCGACCGACACACACCCGCACGCGAGGCACCCGCCAATCGCAACTAACAGCAAGACAGCCAATCTGACCATTTTTGTCTCCTATGAAAAGTCTTCGACTCTACAAGGTATATACACCACAAATGGCGTACAGGCAACGGTGCCGGCGAACATTTCGCTACCCCCGGAAATGTGCTCAATTTGAGCACATTGTTTATCGCTTCATCCAGTCGGCGAAGGCGTTACCCGCGGCCCCCAGCGCCGTGAGGATCGCCGCAGAGGACCACCATTTGGCCCTCTGGGCAGACTGCTCCAGTCGGTCAATCCGTCCGATCAGCCCGGGGTTCTCCGCAGTGCCGTCCCCGAACAGCTTACGATCCATGCACTTCTGGCCATCCTTGACCTCGACTACATCCTCGTGGATGCTCACCAGGGCGCCCTTGATCGTGGTGATGGCCTCGACGCACTCGGGCAGCATGTTCTGGTGGTCGGCCATTACTGCTCCTCCTCCGGGCAATCCGGCTCGAACGTATCAGCCCCGGCCTGCGGGCAGCCCTTTGGCATGATGCCGGAACGAAGAGCTTTGACAAAGGGGCCAGTGCAACACAGCCGGGAGCATCGCCCAATCAAGACGGCACTGCCGCCGGCCTTACGCGTAGGCGGCCTATAGCAATCTCGCACTTGGCATATAGCCAGCCGGCCGCTGGCCTCGGGCGCATGTTCGGGCAAAATGGCCATCACAGGATCAGGCATATAATGCCGCCGTGAAAGCATGATACATATACGCCCCGTCAGTCAAACAATAGTCCGCGCAGGTTTCTAGCTCATCGCCGATTGGGATAACGGCAAAGGCCGCGTATTCGTTGGGATCGCTGATACTCACCGTCATTTGATCGGGAAGTGTAATAGTGTCGATCAATGTGCCGTTGCCAACAAGCCAATCGCGGGTTACGTTCACCCACCAGAGAGCCCCCCCATCTGTGGCGCTGGCAACCGCCATTGTGGTATAGCCGCGTATTTCCCATTCCGATGAACCGCAAACATCGTCGGGACTCCCTTCCACGGGAGCCCCGTCCACGTACCGCGTCAAGGTATGATGGCTGCCAAGCGTGAATACGAGTTGTTTCAATGCAGACGCGACATAGCCGGGCACTATCGTATAGTTCGTTCCCGCCGCCGGATTGACTGACCAGTTAGGGGTAACTGTTGCAGTCTTGGTGGCGCTGTCATAGGCGGAGACTGCCCGGATCTGTGCATGACTATAAGGCGCAGTCCGAATGGAATAGCCAACAAAAGCATTGTCCGCCTCCGTGCATGACGCGGCCAATTTGATAGTTGAGCTTGTCCCCGCCTGGGCCGCACCCGTGTTGTGCCCGGGGAACAGGGTATAGTCAACTGGCCGATATATGCGACTAGAACTTTCTTGTACCCTTGTTCCATAAACTCGCCACGAACGCCATGCTTGGCCCCAGTCTGTATAAACACTGTCCTGGGTGGCGTTCATACTCAGGGCCAACCATTCGACACAAGTCAGACCCGGAGTAAAGGGAGTGTGATAGAGGCTCCTGGTTCGGGCTTGCTCATTTTCGCACAGGAGTTCCGTTGGCGGATATGTTACCCCGACAAAAGCGCGCAGGCCGTTGGCGCATTGCGACGCGATTCCGATATCACCCGCATATTCGCAGTGATCGACGCCGACGGCCACCCTCTCGCCATCGGCCGCGCGAACCCTGATGATATAGTCGCCACTTACAGGAGACTCATTGGCGGGCATTGCCCCCTGCTCACCGTCGGCCCCGCGAGTCGCAATCACATAATCGCCGCTACTGATCGTCATGGCAGCACCGCCAGTGTGATATCTTCGCCCGTGGTGGTGCCGTCGCTGTTGCACGCCTTGACGGTGATATATCCGCCGGATTCGTCGGCGGTTGCCTTGTATAGTGCAGGCAGTGTCTCGCGCTCGATGGCTACATACCGGGGGCCGTATTGGGTGTTATCGAACCATTCGATATTCTCGTCGTTGCCGTCTTTCGCCAGAAACGCCGGGCACGGCTCGCACCAGATATAATCGTCCGCATAGAGCAAGTCGCACTTGCCGGGGTCATTCAGGAAGCAGAACTGAACCATTTGCTCTGTCGCGGCCCCTGTCGCCTCGTCAACGATGTAGCTGTTGACGTATACGCGGCCATCCTCGCCCCACAGGGCTTGCTCGGGTGGCGTAACCCCGGCCTTGGCCCGCATGCCGGCGAAGTTGACCAGTACCTTCTTGCGGACCTTCGGCACCTTGGGGACGTATGGGATCACAGATATCGACGTGCCCACGCGCCGGACCTCGCAGCCGGCGAACGTGATGTTCTGCACCACAAACTCCGCAATCCTGCGCAGGTGCTCCGCGCTGATGGCGTCGCCTTCCCGGAAGTCATCCAATCGGCGGCGGTCGTTCACTGTCAGCCCCTAACGTCGCACAGCATTTCTACGGTACCGACGCAGCCAATAACCTCCGCCCCGCCCGCGGCATCGTTCACGGCAAGGGCAAGGCGAATATCCAGAACGTCCCCCGCGTCCAGCCCGGTCGGCGTGATAGTGAAATCCTTGTTGGCGAAAGTCAGGCTGTTCATTGATTGGGCGCCGGTGGCACACAGGTCCGCCCCGATGCCCCGCTCTTTGTTGCTCTCGTACACTACGGCGTCTATCGTGCACGAGGTGTCCGCCACGGTCGTCACCATCCCACACTTGATACGCAGGGTAACCGTCTCGGCCGCGTCATACTCGGCCGGCATGGCGAATATGCATCGCCCGTAGAACGTCAATGCGCCGGCCGACTTCACGTCGTAGGTCTGGAGGCTTGGCGAATTCGTTGCGAAGGTTCCGCCGATAAGCCCGAGGTCATCGTTGGCCGACGTGCCCGGCAGCACCGTCGCCATCGCGTCCCATGTCCGAAACGAGGTCAGCGGGATCGGGTACACCTTCAGCGCGTCCTGCGCCAGCTTGGCCCGCGCGATCGGATAGGTGCTCGACACGTTGGTTGTCGTGATGCACTCACTTGGCAGTGAGGCCCCGGTTGAGACTACCAGCGTGCCGCCGATCCTCACGTTATTGTCGCCCAAGTTCAATTCGCCCATAGTCTCACCTCACACAAACCACTGTGAAAAGTCTCTCTCGTCGTGGTATTCCAGGCGCCGGATGCCGTATTCGTCGTTCACGTCCAGTCGCGATCCTTCGATTGGGAACCCCTCTTCGTTCATATAGCACAGGTCGTACACCCACCCCGGCGCATTCTTGCGCTCAAACTCGAACCGGAACAGGTATAGGCACGGAATGGTATAGGCGTTGACTAGGTTGTACTGTACGTTCGTACACAGCCACTCGCGGACGCCCGCGCCCTTCCACGGTACGCTGTTGACATAGTTCACCCACTCGTTTACCGTCTGGTCCGGGTCGGGTGACGGTATGACGCGCTCGCGCGTAATGAACCCTTGGACAACCGGGATATACATTCGCCCGCGCTGCCTCAGTACGTCGGTCGTCCCGGCCTCTGGGTTCTCGCTTATGAAGGACACCTCAAGCGGCGTCTGACCATCTTTTTCAAAATAGGTAAGCTGCTGATTGAGGGTTGCGCCGCCGGCCAACGGCAGTTGCCCCATAGGCTCCTCGCCGTCCCCGGCGACAGCCGTTCGCCAAAGCTCGTACTCAATTTCGATCCGAACCGTGTATCCGCCGTCATTTTTGCCAACAATTGATGGTGTTCGGCGCGACACCCTTATGTATGGGAAGTACTCGCTGTCCAGACAGTCACCCGCCTTGGGGACGGACGGATTGGCCATCGCCCCATACAAGATTCCGCCAACGCCGGTGCCCTGGACTTCCTCGACGACGAATACGCGAATAGCCTTGGTGACCTCGCCACCCTCTTCAATATACCGCGTCTCCGCGAGCAGGTCGGGGATAACTATCATTTCCCCATCCTCCCCGGCGCGCGCACGATCTGTTGCACGCCTTGCTGGATAGCCTGTACCACGTCAGGCGCTTGCACCTGCTGGACGACGTTGGGGGGCAGCCCGCCCATAACGCCGGCCTTGGGTACGTCGAACCCGGCCGTCACCTGCGCCGCGAACTGCGACCGGGCCGATGCGGCATCTCCGCTATCGCGGAACAGGTTGGCGATAGCAACGTCCCGCGTCGCGGCAAGAAGCCGTTTCTGCTCGCCGTCCGTGGTGATGGATATTAGCTCATCGTAATGTTGCCGAAGTTGCTCCGCCTGTGATTCTTGTATGCGGCCTTCCGAAGCTAATTGTTTCTGGAGAAGCTCGGACTTTAGTTGCGTCGTCACCGTGTCTTTACGACGATCTTCCTCTTTGCGATGCTCTTCGTTGGTAAGCCGCACGCGCTCAGCGTCATCGTCCAGCCTCAGCAGCGTTTCGTTGTGCCTTGCCTTTTCCATTTCGGAGGCGCGGTTGAATGCCTCTTCCATGCCGGGGGCGCCGTAATGCTTCAGGTTGGCGGCACTGATGGCCCCCATGTTCTTGCGGAATAGCTCATCCTCGTCACGCCTGGGGTTGGCGGGTTGCATGGCCTTCCATGCCGCCCGCGATTCGTCGGCCATCCGATATAGCCCGGCAACGGCACTGCCCGGCGCTGCGGCCAATCGCTTTCGCTCCTCTTCCAACAGGATGGCGGACTCTTCGCGGGTTTTTGCCTCGTTGGCCGCCATTTGCTCGATCTCTTTTCGGGAGTGGGCACCCCCGCGGCGAAGCAGCGGCTCGCGCCGCCAAGCGAGCTTCTCGCCCAGTTCCCACCCTTCTCTCGCTGTGCCCCCAACGAAAGGTAAAGCAGCCATGCCCGATCTGGCCGCATCCCACCAATGCGCGTTCTCTTCCAGCGCCGCGTTCAATCCCTGAAGCCCAGCCGAAAGCCCTCTGAATGCCGTCCCTATCTTCAGGCCCTTTATCATGTAGTCGTCAAGGCTGGTGGCTGCCTTTTTCGTCGCCGCATCCACGTCCCGCATCGACGTTGTGAACATGCCCATCGACGACGCACTTACGCCATGCCCCATCTCGCGGACTATCTGCTGCTGGGCCTCTGCGGCCCCGCCCCATCCAAGCCCGCCAAGCTCCTTTCCTATCCCCTTGCGGATGCTCTCAAACGAGGCGCCGCGCCCAAAGCCTAAATCCTTCAGGTCTTGCGAACGCGACCGGGCTATCGCCGACCGCATGCGCTCAAGGTCGCGCTCAACCTTCGTAACGCCGGCGCTGAACTGCGACGTGTCCATCGTCAGCATTACTTTTGCGTTTGCTACGTTGCTCATTGTCGCTTCGCCCTGCGCTTGCTTATGGACCGAAACGCCGACTGCGCCTCTTGCATTGGATTAGCCGCCACCTTGCCGTCATCGACCAAGGGACGTGGCATACAGTCTTCCGGGGTCACCTTCATGCCTTGCACCTGCGCCAATATCGAAGTCTGCAACCCGGCCCGGAAATCCTCATGTCGCGTGCCCCACGGCTCCAACAACCAATAGGCCCGCCATTCGTTGAACTCTTGCATGGTGCAGCGGGCCTGCGCTTCGCGCACCGTGCAGCCCCACAGCGCCGCTAGCCGGTGCCAGAAGATGCGCCGGGGGCGCCGTCGAAGTTTTTTGCCATTTCCTCAATATCGCGATCGCTTATTCCACTCAGCCGAGACGCAACCCGCGATATCCGCTCCAGCGCCCTGGCGGACTTGGCCGCCAGCGTTTCCGTGTCGTTGGGCGTGAACAGCAGCTTCCCCGACTCATCGCACACGACGAACGTGGCGAGATAGGCGTTGAAGTACCGAAAGTCGCCGTCGCTCTGGTTGCGATTCTTCCGCCAGTTGGCCCACTTCATTTCCCAGTCGTCATGCTCCGCGCCGGTAAGCGACTGGACATAAACGTCCCCGCCCCACTCCGGCACGCGCACCTTGACGAGCTTGCGGTCGTCTACCGCAACGATAGAATCCCTGCTCAGGGTTCCCATTCCTGCCTCCGTTACGCAGGCGTTGGCTTGAACGTCAGCGTGGTTGTGATGGCGTCCCCGGCCGATCCGCTCCGCCGCCGGGATATGCAGATCGCCGACGACACCGAGTCTGTCGTGCCATCGTTCCAGGCGACAGAGATTGCGCCCGTATCGCCCCTGGCGATGGTTGACCCGCCGAATACCGTCACGGTTACCTCGGTGCTCCCGAAGCTGGACAGGAACTCGCGTTCCGTGCTGCTCAGGTTCGTGATGTCTATTTCGCCTCCGCCATCATTGACAGAAATAGACTGAACGCCGCTTACCGCGGCCCCGAATGTAAATGTGGTCCCTTGTGCCCCAACGTCGGCCATGATGTCTACTCCTAGCTGCTGCCCCAGATTGAATAGGTCTGCGTCACGGTGCGAAGCCCAGCCCCCGATTCGTCCTCTGGCGGTATCACGCCATCCTCTTCGCTTACCAGCGAACAACTCCCGATGGTGGTCGGCCGCGAGAAGCCGTTAAGCGCCACCGTTGCGAGAGCCGCAATATGTCTCGCCTCGCCAACGGTTTCCGCCACCACGAGAACTTCATAGTTCCAGTTGTATGTGCTCAGGCCGCCGCCAAGCGACTGCAACGGGCCGCCGCCAGCCCGGTAGTAAATAATTCGCGGGGCCGCCGCCGACTGCGGTGCGACAGACAAGTACACGCGGGTCTTGACCAGGGAGCACAGCTCGCTGCTGTCCTGCAATGCTGTTCGGATTAGGCCGTCAACGCTGCTCATTTGAACGTCCGATCAAGCTCCGCCCCAACCTCTGCCCGTAATTCGTCAGCCGCCAACCTCACGGCTTCCGGGCCACCGATAGTTGCTGCCCGCTCGACGAACCCGACCCCCACGGTTGGCCCTCGCCCCTTTTTTATGTTCATCCACTTGCCGCCGCGCCGTGCCAGGTATGGCTTCTTCTGGGCCGCGGTTGGCGCGTCTACCAGGTGGATGTACTTGGCCGGGACGATCTTGTTCTCGGTTGCCCTTTGGCCCGCCGCGCCGAAATCCCAGCGGGCTCCGATGACCACGACAACCTTGCTTGATGCCCGGTAGTGCCGCACCACAAAGCCGATGCTTTTCTTCAGCGCGCCGGTCCTTATCGGAATGCCCGCCCGCATGGCGTCGATGATCGGCCTAGCGCTGCGCCGGCCTGCCTTGCGGAAAATCCGATCTCGAACGCGCGGCTCAATGCCCCTGAAAAGATTGGCCAGGAACTCGGAACCCTCCAGCCTGATCCCAACCGGGCCGATCATTCCGGCACCTCGGTACAGACCAGATCTAACTCCATATGTCGTTCGCCAACGTCGATTACCGATCCAATCTGCAATATCCGCGCGCCATGCACGATCCGCATGGAAGGCAGAACGCTGCTCCGGTACCTCATTCGCACGTGATGGGTTACGGCGGCTTCCGTCTGGCGGGCCTCGTAATACTCCCGGCCAGACAGCGGCTCTACCGACGCCCAACATTCGGCGAACAGTTGCCAAGTGCGCGACACCTCGCCGTCTTCGGTGAACCCTTCGACGGGCCGCTCGATCCTTACGTGATGGCGAAGCGTTCCCGCGCGCATTGTCGGCCCCCACTAGGCGATTGCTGCATGCGCGATGCCGCTCGCATTGATCGCCACATTGATGTTCGCCGTGGTGACGCCGACACCAAGCACGGTGATAAACTCGCCCTCCAGGGAGTCGATCTCCGCCGCGATACTTCCCGCGGTGTCCGAGACGACATACACCTCGCCGACGGTAACAGTGGCCCCGATGTCGATAGGCCCGGCCGTTAACATCGCAATCGGCTGGGCGGCTGCTGCCCCGTTCAGCGCGATGCCCGCAGCGTTAGCCGTTGTGGCCGTTGTCGAAGATGCCTTGTAATACCGCTGGTCGGCCGCCGAGTAATAGAGCGGTTGGCCCGCAGTGATTGTCTCGCCGGCAATGCCCGTTTTCTGTGCCGATGTAGGCAGGGCCTCGACGCTGGCCGCGGTTACAGTTAGATTCGCCATGATTCACCCCTTAAGCGTGCGCGATGCCACTAACATTGATTGACACGTCGATGATGGCCGTGGTTTTGCCGATCCCGATCACTGTGACGTAATCGCCGCTACCGTTGTCTGCCGCCGCTGCGATATTCCCCGCCGTGTCGGAGGCGACATACACCGCTCCAATCGCAACCGTCCCGCCAATGTCGATGTCGCCAGAGGTCAACATGGAGAGCGGCTGATCTGCCGAAGCCCCATTCAACGCGATGCCGACAACCTTGGCCGTTGTGGCCGTCGAAGTGCTCGCCTTGTAGTATTTGCCGTTGCTGGCGTAATAGAGCGCCTGCCCTGCGGTAATCGTCTCGCCAGCGACGCCCGTTTTCGTCCCGGAGCCGGTCTGGGCCTTGACGCTCCCCGCCGTGATAGATAAGTCTGCCATCGGTGCGTTCTCCTAGTAGATCCACCCCTGGTCGCTCTGGGCCAATAGGGCGCCGACCGTAATCGGCAATTCACTGACAATCGTTCCGGTCAGCATTGGCTCCCGGTGTTCGTACATGTGCCCGACAATCAAGAGGATCGCCTGGCGGATCGCCTCCGGCACAGATGCCGAAGTTGCACCGAAGCCGGCCGTGTACGTCACGGTTACCGCGTTGTATGTGTCCTCTCGTGTGCTCGGCCAGGTGTACCCATAGGCCGGCTTGATCCGCCCGGGCCGGTCATACGTGTTAGTCTGGTACGCTGCCGAACTCAGGTTGGTGGCGGTGCCGTCGATATCGACGTAAGAAATTGCCAGCGACGTTGCAGTAAAGGGCGGGCGGGGTACGACGATCTCGTAGTTGTCGCTTTCACCGGGGAAGCGGGACAGGTACAGCTTCCAGGTCGCGGTGATGAGCTGGAGCCCCGTTGTCGTCTCGGCGTACTCCCGCGCCGCCCTTATCTGACGCTCGATCAGCGTATTGTCCACGTCGTGCTCGACCCGCAGGTGCGCTTTCGCCTCCGCGAGTGACACGGGCTCAACTGCCGGGGCTGCGGATTGGACAAGCGAGAATCTCATACGAGCCCCCCGCTATCACTCAAACCAGCCCCAGATGGTCACGTTCCCTGCCGTTATGTCGGACACCGCATCCACGCCGACAAACTGTCCTGGGCCAAGCACAAGCTTGCCGCCGAAGTCGAGTTCTGCCGTCTGGCCGGCAAGGATGCGCAGGCCGGCAATCTTTTTCGTCCAGCTAGTCGCCGCCTCTGCGTTTCCAGTTTCGTCGTCAGCGCAAGACGTGTTTGGCAGTCGGCTATAGTTGCGGTTCAGGTTGACGCCGGCAATGGTGTTGTCGCCGGCCACGGTAACCCCGCTCGCGCCGAACACGATAGCCTGCGTAGTTGTTGCCGACCCGACCAGGATCTTCTCTATATAGAGGCTCCTGGTCGTTTCATCGTTTTGCAGGCCGATCATCGTATCGGCCGCGTCGAAATCCTGGGTAACACATGCCCAGCAATACGCATCGCCGCGTGCAACCGCATCCTGTAGCCGGCTCGTGGGCCGGATCATCAGGTAGCCGTCTTCGACATTCACAAGTCCGCCGCCGCTGGTGTTGCCGATAATCTGGAGACTGTCAACGAAATCAGCCATTTCTGGCCCCCTTACGCGGCGCGCGCCTTGTAGTAACCGACGATCGTCATGTTCGACGCAGTTGCGGCCGTGGTCAGATCAATCCCGATGTTGTGGCCGTAGGGAATGACAATAGCCCCGCCGACCTCGACGGTTACGCTCTGGTGTGCCAACAGGTTGGCGGCGAGTAAACGGCCGGTATAGGAGGCCGCTTGCTGTCCGTTCCCCGTCTCGTCACAGAAGGCCGTGGCCGGGGCGACGTAAGACGAATTGCGGTTCAGGTTGACGCCCGTTACGGCGGTACCGGCCATCGTTACGCCAGACGACGTGTGGACCACCGCCTGTGTGGACGTGTCCGAGCCCATGATGATCTTCTCGATATACAGATCCAGGGTCGTGGACGTGTTCGCCACGCCAAGGATGGTGTCGTGTGCATCGGGATCGTAAGTCAGATTCGCCCACGAGAACGCAAGCCCATCCTCCACGGCTTGCTCGAAGTCGGTCTTGAACCGAACCTTCAAGCAGTTGTCCTCCACGTCGGCGTTCTGGCCGGTCGTCCCGCCGGATAGCATTACCAAGCTCATGTTTCAAGTTCTCCCTGTTTGCGCTTCCGTTACGTTGCAACCGGGTCAAGCACGCCCTGAACGTCACCGGCAGCGTCTACGCTATAGTTCTCGCAAAGCATCATCTTGGTGCCAACATAGATATTGGTGGTTGCGTTTCCCGCAACGGCGGCATGTACGAGGTTGCGCACCACGCATCCGGTCGATAGGTCCGGCAGCGTGATGCACGAGTCGGCCTCGTCGTCCCGGTTTTGGATGTAGTTGTTCTCGATCAGGATATTGGTCGGGACTCCGGCGCCACCGATGGCCGTATCTTCCCATAGTCCGAAAGCAACGTTGTTTCGGATAACCACCCGATCCTGGGCCGCGCCAAGCTCAATTGCGTAGGTGCCCGCCGCGTTCGCCTGGAAGAACCCGCAATCCTCAACGAGTAGCCCATCGGCAGTATTGGCCTCGCCGTCGTTAATGCAGGTCACGAAGTTCTCGTTGGTCGTGTTATCGACGAACACACAACCGCGGATCGTCACCCCGTCCGCCGCCACGTTCAGGCCCTGGGCCACGTTGGCATGGCCAGACTTAAAACACAGGTTGACCAGCGTGGTGTCCGCTCCGGTTATGGCGACATAGTTATTGGCGTGGCCGTCAATCAGGAACGCCGGCCTAGTGCTCCGGCCCAGCCCGATGATGGTCAGGTTGGCTACGTCCAGGGTCAGCACTGCCGCGCCGGTCGCACTGGCAAGCGTTTCCGAGTGGCCGGGCAGGATGTAAATGGTGTCCCCGCGGCCAGACAGGCACATAGTCTCGGCATAGACCAGAGTGGCGAATGGCGTCGCCGGGTTCTGCCCGTACTCAGTGCCGTTAGTTGCGCCGGTTACGTTGGAGCCCACCCAGAAGATGCGCCCTGGCGAGGCCGCCGCGTCATCGACAGCGTATAAGCCGCCGTCCTGCATGCGGACGCCCTGTTTCGTATCGTTATCCAAAGCCACAGTCATTGGCTTTTCTCCTTTTCGGTTACGTTGCCGCCGGGTCAAGCACGCCCTGAACATCGCCGGCCGTGCCGTCCACGCTATAGTTCTCGCAGAGCATCATCTTGGAGCCGGCGTTTATGTTCGTGGTGGCATCGCCAGCGACATACGAACCGACGAGGTTGCGCACAACGCCCCCGGTCGATGTGTCCGCGATTTTGATGCACTGGTCGGCGTCGGTGTCGATGTTCTGGATGTAGTTGTTTTCGACCAGGATATTGGTCAGCACGCCGGCCCCGCCAATGCACATCGTCTCCCAGAACCCGGAGAAGAAGTTATTGCGGATCACTACCCGGTCCTGGCCCGCCCCGAACTCGATAGCGTGGGTGTTGGCCGTGTCCGGCTGAATGAACTCGCAACCCTCGACAAGCAACTGGTCGGCCGTGTTGGCCCCGCCATCGTTAATGCAGGTCACGAAATTGTGGGTCGTGACGTATTCGAGGAAGGCGCAATTGCGGATTGCGATGCCGTCAGCCGCCGCCGCGATGCACTTGGCGATATCATCTACGTTCGCCTTGAACGCGATGTTCTCAATCAGCGTATCGGCGCCGGTGATGTTGATGTAGTTGTTTGCGTGCCCCTCGATCAGCAGCGAGGGCCGCGTGCTGCGGCCCCCGAGCCCTATGATCGAAAGATTGGTCACGTCGAGGGTCAACACCGCCGCGCCCGTAGCGTGGGTTAGCACCTCGCTATGGCTGGGCAGGACATAGATGGTGTCCCCGCGAGCCGAAAGGCATTGCGTCTCGGCGTAGACCAGGGTGGCGAACGGCGTGCCCGGGCTCTGCCCGTATCCGGTGCTGTCTGTAGCCCCGGTCACATTCGAGCCAACCCAGAACACCCGGCCGGGCGTCACCGCCGCGTCACGCACGGCGTACATGCCGCCCGACTGTTGCCGGACGAAACGCCTTGTGTCCGAATCTAAAGCCACAGTCATTGGCTTTTCTCCTTTTCGTTCGGCCGCGCCTTACAGGTCGCCGTCATACTGGAACGCCGTCCGGGTCGTCTGGAACATATCCTTAAAGTTGAACGAGCCGTTGTACCGGAGGGCCACGGTGTGCGTCGGGAATGTCCCCGTCTCGGTCAGCATGATCCCGATGTATCGGTCTCCCGCGTACATCTGTGATGCCTTTACGTCCATAACGATAAAGTTCTGATTGGTGAACGTGGTCACCGCGGCCGTGCCCATGTCGGCCGCAACAAGCGTCTTGGTCGTTCCGCCATCGGTAGTAACCGCCTCGGCGATTTCGTGGTCAGTCCCCGCACCGGCAGCGGTCGTGTTGCTAATAACGCGAACGGCAGCTATACAGTTTGTTGCGCTCGGGGCAACCGTGGTCGCCCCAATAATGAACATGCAACCGTCATAATCCTTCATGTCCAGCATGACGGTTGAGCCGTCCCAGTTCCCGTTCCCATCGCTGTAGCAATGGTCAATTCGCACGGTGTCGCTCATTCTCGCATTGTTTGCAAGCATTTCCTGTAGCTCCTATGGGTGTTTCATCTTCAGTGGTTGTTTCGGCGGGGTATCCGTAGCGATCCGCCAACTCCTCGACGCCATCGCGCAGTTCCGGCTCCAGCATGGCCGCCAACCCATCTCGGCCTAGCGGCTTGCTTTCCGAAAAGGCGCGCTCGATAACCAGATTGGCCTCTGGAGCGACCTTCTTTAGGTAGCCGGCCAACACTGGATTAGTGATGGGGATTCCGTATTCGATGTTCTTGCCGCCGTTGACGTTCTTGGGCACTGCGGCGAGTGCGCGGTTTATCTCAGTCGCATCACGCCAGATGCCCACGAAATCCAACACGGCGGCAACCTGCGTCGCGTCCAGGTCTTCGACCCGATATCGAATGTACTTGCAGTCCGCATTAAGGGCCGCATCTTCGATCCGCTCGTTCCAAAGCACGACCATCGCCGCCGCCCGATTCACGGCGTCCTCGTGTTCATAGACCTGCGGACAATACGCGCGGACCGCTTCGCGGTACGCGACCTTGCCCTTATCTATGCAAGCGCCCTCAGGCAGTATGTCATTTCGGTGGGCGAGCGAATCTATCACCTTCCACGGGTTGCGGACGGTATGCAGGACAGGCACAGGCTTCGGCAGCATCCCCAGGAAGGCCCAGGCAAGCCAACTGGACTCGGCTTTGTCGCCACCAGCGGCGGACCATTCGAGCACTTCCTGGAGACAGGCCCGCGGCCTGAATAGCTGCTCGTGCGTACAGGGCACGCCCAACTCGCTAAACAACAGCGAGGCGTAACCTGTGGCAGATCGCGGTGTACCTGTTACAACGAACACGTCATTAGGCCCTCGCATCCAGGGTGATAACCGGGCTCAGGGTGTCGCCGGCCTTCGGGGTGAACGCCGACCGCCACGGGCAAAGCCCGCCGGTGTAGGTGATGACCCGAAACGCGGTCTGGTCGTAATCGAACTTCAGGCCGATATCCCGCTCGGTGCGGGTCTTGCCCGTCGCGTCGCCGATGATGTACTCCGACAGGTTGACCAGCATGATGTCACTGAGCGTGCCCAGCGCGGCGCACTTCTCGGTGAACACGATCGGGTAGCCGTACAGGGTGGCCAGCGGTTGGCCAGCGGCCCCGTTCGGCGGCAAGAACACCGGCACACCGGCCGTTCCCACGGTCATGGTGAGCTTCGGCAGAACCTTCTTACAGGTCCGGTTGGCGATCCAGACAATCGACCCGCCTCCCGAAACATCCCATAGCCTGGCGTCCATCTTGATGATGTTGTCCAGGACGATGGTGGCCGCGGCCTGGCCAGTCTCCTTGGCAACCGAAACGGCACATGCTGAATACAGAACGCCGGTCGGCTCACCGGCCGCGCCCGAGCCGTTAATGAACTTGTCGTCTTCCTTCCACGCGATGGCCTGCGCGAGCTTGTCGGGAAGAAAGGAACCAATGGAAATCGGGGACCAGTCCAGCATTTCGCCGGACACATAGGCCAGCGCGGTCAGCTTGTGCAGGTCAAGCTCGCAAGACCCTATCTGCGGCTTGCTGGAAGTCAGTT
>JBFZCA010000210.1:0-15902 GCA_041308205.1 Planctomycetota bacterium
CTCAATCGCAAGATCCTCAGCGTATTGTTCAATACGCCTGCGGTCTTGCTCAATCGTCGCGGCCGAATCTGACCCAATTCAGGGCGCCAATCGTCCAACTTATTCTTGCGCGAGCCCTTAGATCAGCGACACGAGCCAGGCGCCGGCCGTCTTCCCCTCGTGGCGCCTCACGATGGCCGTGCCGTCGAAGAGCAGGCCGTCGAGCGTCTTGTCGCCGGTCGTCTTGGCGAGCGCCGCGGTCTCGTCGCCGCGCGGGGGCAGGTCATCCGCCGTTCGGGCGATCCACAGTTGCACGTGCGGAATCGGCGCCTGCTCGCGCTCGGCCAGCCACGCGTCGTCGATGACGAGCTGCGACGGGGAGATCGCGACATAGCGGGCGGATTCCTCGTGCCGCTGGCGTTCCCAGTGGTGAAGAAGCGCCAGGCCGGCTCGACATCCCGCGTACCGCTTCGTCATGTCTTCGAGCTCGGGGAACCCGAACGCGACATGGCGGTCGATGTGGACGAACTTCCGAGCGCACGCCCGGAAGGCGCTGACCTCGGCGCTCAGGTCGTTCTCGCGCAGCAGCCGCTGCTCCCAGTTCACGTACTTCATGATTCCTTCTCTCAGCGACGCGGCGATCCGCGCCGATCAGAATCCTCAAGACACCCCGTGGCACATGGCCGTCCACAACGGCATTGTAGCACCCCGCGAAGGAATTGTGAACGTGATTTCCCACTCCGCGCGCCGCATCTCCGCCGGCCGCGCCGCCTCTCCATCTACCGCGCCGCCTCGGCGCCGCCATTGTGCCCTCACGCCCGGGCGGGGTACCATCCTCCCTGGTCGTGCCATGTCAAAGGAGGCGCCATGATGCTCGTGCTTGCGGTCTGGTCGGCTCTCGGTTGCGGGGTTCTGTGCGCGGACGGCGCGCCGGACACGATCGTCCTCTGGCCCCAAGGGGCGCCGGGCGCCGTGGGCGGCGCCGGCGACGCCGCACCGAACCTCAAGGTCTTCCTGCCGCCCAAGGAGACCATGACGGGCGCGGCCGTGGTCGTGTGTCCCGGCGGCGGCTACGGCGGCCTCGCGCCTCACGAGGGCCGACCGGTCGCCGAGTGGCTCAACTCGATCGGCGTCGCGGGTTTCGTCCTGACGTACCGCCACGCCCCGCGCTACAAGCACCCCGTGCCGCTTCTCGATGCCCAGCGCGCCATTCGCACCGTGCGCGCCGGCGCCGCGGCGTGGGGTCTGGACAAGCGCGTGGGGATTCTCGGGTTCTCGGCCGGCGGGCACCTCACCACCACCGCCGCCACGCACTTCGATGCGGGCGCGCCCGATGCCGCCGATCCGATCGACCGCGAAAGCTCGCGCCCCGACCTGGCCATACCGATCTACCCGGTCGTCACGATGGGCGAGTTCACGCATCAGGGCTCGCGGCGCAATCTCCTCGGCGAGAGCCCGTCGCAGGAGCTCCTCGACCTGCTCTCGAACGAGAAACAGGTCACCAAGGACGCGCCGCCCATGTTCCTCGTGCACACCTACACGGATGCGGGCGTGCCCGTCGAGAACTCGCTGCTCCTTGCCGGCGCGCTCAGAAAGGCGGGCGTGCCCTTCGAGCTCCACCTCTACGAGCAGGGGCCGCACGGCTTCGGCCTGGGCGGCACGGACCGCATTCTCTCGAGCTGGCCCGACCGCTGCGCCGACTGGCTGCGGCTGCACGGCTGGGCGAACGCCGCGGTTGCCGCGCCCGCGGCGTGCCTGCCCGTGCCGGCGCCTCGGCAGCTTGCCTGGCAGCGCGACGAGCTCTGGATCTTCGCCCACTTCGGCGTCAACACCTTCACGGACAAGGAGTGGGGCGAGGGCGCCGAAGACCCGAAGATCTTCAACCCGGCGGGGTTCGACGCGACACAGTGGGCCGCGACCGCGAAGGCGGCAGGCTTCAAGGGCATCATCCTGACCGCGAAGCACCACGACGGCTTCTGCCTCTGGCAAACGGCGCAGACCGAGCACTGCGTGCGGAGCTCGGCGTGGCGCGACGGCAAGGGCGATGTCGTCAAGGACGTCGCCGATGCCTGCCGCGCTGCGGGGCTCGAGTTCGGGTTCTACCTCTCGCCGTGGGACCGCAACAGCCCCAAGTACAAGGACGGCAAGGCGTACGACGAGTACTTCACCGCGCAGCTCGAGGAATTGCTCACGGGTTACGGCCCGGTGAGCGAGGTGTGGTTCGACGGCGCGGGCAGCGAGGGCCGCGTCTACGACTGGCAGCGGTACTACGCCGCCGTCCGCACGCACCAGCCCGACGCGGTCATCGCGATCTGCGGCCCCGATGTGCGCTGGGTCGGCAACGAGGACGGGGTCGTGCGCGAGACCGAGTGGAGCGTCCAGAACGCGAATGCCACGACGGGGCCGGGGCCGGACGGCAAGGTCTGGCACCCGGCCGAGTGCGACGTGTCGATCCGCCCCGGCTGGTTCTGGCACAAGAGCCAGGACGGGCAGGTCAAGCCGCTCGCGCACCTTCTGGACATCTACTACAAGTCGGTCGGCCGCAACGCGGGGCTGCTGCTCAACGTGCCGCCGACGAGCGAGGGGCTCTTCGCGGCGCCGGACGTGGAGCGGCTGATCGAGCTCCGGCGCGTCCTCGATGCCACGTTCGCGGTCGACCTTGCGCGCGGGAAACCGTGCCGCGCGAGCGCCGTGCGGGGCGGGGATCAGGGCTTCGGCGCCGCACGGGCGGTCGACGGCGATGCGCGCACGTACTGGGCGGTCGATGACGATGTCATCGAGGCGTCGATCGAGATCGACCTCGGGGCTCCGGTCGCCTGCAGCGTCTGCCTTCTCCAGGAGAAGATCGAGCTCGGCCAGCGCATCGAGGCGCACCGCGTCGAGGTCTTCGCGGGCGGCAAGTGGCAGACCATCGCACAGGGGACGACGGTCGGCTACAAGCGCCTCCACCGCTTCCCGGCCGTGAGCGCGCAGCGCCTGCGCGTCATCGTCGAGAAGGCGCGCGCCTGCCCGACGCTGGCGACGGTGGGGCTTTTTTGCGAACCGGGCTACAGTCTATAGCCTACATCTTCAGCTCGCTCGGCTTCACGCCCTTCTTGTGGGCCCCGAAGCCGAACCACGCCGGCGTGTACTCGCCGACGAGCTCCGCGTTCGCGCGCGCGGGGATCTTGTCCTCCAGGCCCGCGCACCAGTAGCTCGCGTTGACCAAGAGCCGCCTCAGGCCCTCGCTCGCCAGGTCCGTCGAGGCGCCCATCGTCGTCGTGAAGACGCGGCCCGCGTTGCCCTTCGCGCCCTTGTAGGTCTTGATCCATGCGATCGGCATCAGGGGATCGTTCTTCTGGTTCTTGACGGGCGCATCGCCCGGCTGCATGCCCTCGAGCACCTGGCCCATGACGAGCGGCACGCTGTCGCCGGGAAGCGGCAGCCTGACCGTGTAGACGTCGGTCGGCCCCCAGATGTCCTCGCAGCCGCGCACGATCGGGTGCCCTTCCTGCCCCTTGGCGATGACGCCCCGGGTGCTCTCCTTGCCGTGGTGGCCGTGGTGGTTGATCCAGGTCTCGCCCAGGATCTGACGGCCGAATCCGCCGTCCCACTCCTTGCTGTTGAAGCTGTAACGCGCGTACGTTGTGCTTGTCTGAAAGTTGAACGCGTGCGTCGCCGTCCTGAGGCCGATGATCGGCTTGCCCGCCTCGACGTACGCGACGATGTGGCGCATCTGCTCATCGGGCAGATCGCGGAAGCGCGTGGCGATGATCATGAGGTCCGCGTTCTCGAGCGCCTCCAGGCCCGGAATGTTGCGCGTGTTCACCGGGTTGATCGTCCCGTCCTCGGCATCCATCCCGAAGAGCACCGTGCAGGTGAAGCCGTGGCGCTTGGCGAGGATCTTCCCGAGCTGCGCCAGCGCCTCCTCCGATCGATACTCCTCGTCGCCGGAGACGAGCACGATGCGCTTCCCCTTGCCGGGGCCGTCGAACCCGTCGTACACGACCCAGGGATCGGCCCCGGCCCCGAAGGCGCAGGCGGCGAACGTGCACAAGGCGCTGAGCATGGTTCTCATGGCAGTGGATCTCCTTTCTCTTGCGTCCAGCGTAAGGCGCGGCGGGGCGATCGGCAAGAGGCCGCGGCCGCGCGCTGCCCTTCGCCTCTTCCCCTTCCCCCCGCCTCGTTGTAGAATCGCCCCTTTCGCACGCCGGGCAGGGTCCACGGGAATGCATCCGGGCGGCGCGTCGCCGCCGGCGACCTCGGGCCCGCCCCGCATGTTCGGGCTGGGAGGCCCCATGGCATACCGCGTCAAAGTGCTCAATTCCATCGCCCCCGAAGGTCTGAAGGTCTTCGACGCCGACTTCGCCGTCTCGGCCGAGGAGAAGGACCCCGACGGCATTCTCGTGCGCAGCGCAACCGTGGACACGGACCAGTTCGCGTCGCTTCTGGCCGTCGCGCGGGCCGGCGCCGGCGTCAACAACATCTCCGTGGCGAAGGCGACCGAGAAGGGCGTGTGCGTCTTCAACACCCCCGGCGCGAACGCGAACGCCGTCAAGGAGCTCGTCTTCGTCATGCTCGGCATGTTCGCGCGCAACATCCTGAAGGGCCTCTCGTTCTGCAAGGACCTCCAGCAGCTCCCCGACAAGGACATCGAGGAGAAGATCGAGAAGGGCAAGTCCGCGTACCGCGGCTTCGAGATCGCCCGCAAGGTGCTCGGCGTCCTGGGCCTGGGCAAGATCGGCACGCTGGTCGCCAACGGCGGCGTCGAGCGCGGCATGCACGTCATCGGCTTCGACCCGCACCCGGTCCTGAAGAACATCCACCAGCTCTCGCCCCAGGCCATCTGCGCCGACACGTCCTACGAGGTCGTGTCCAAGGCGGACATCCTGACGCTCCACATGCCGCTCAGCGACGCGACGCGCGGCATGGTCAACCGCGAGTTCCTGAAACCCTTCAAGAAGGGCGGCGTCCTGGTCAACTTCTCGCGCGCCGCCATCTGCAGCGAGGACGACATCCTGGCGGCGCTCGCCGAGGGCACGCTCGCCGCCTACATCACGGACTTCCCCACCGCGCGCCTCATGACGAACGAACGCGTCCTGTGCACGCCGCACCTGGGCGCGAGCACCGAGGAGTCCGAGGAGAACTGCGCCATCATGGCCTGCAACGAGCTCAGGGCTTACCTCAAGCTCGGCCACGTGACCCACAGCGTCAACTTCCCGACCGTGGAGTCCCCGCCCGACCGCTCGTTCACGAACCGCCTGATCGTCATCAACCGCGACGTCCCCAAGATGATCGGCTGGATCTCGCAGACGCTCGGCGAGCACGGCCTCAACATCGAGAGCTACCGCAACGAGAGCAACGGCAGGATCGGGTACAACATCATCGACCTGCGAAGCGATGTGCCGGCGCAGCTCACCCAGAAGATCGGCGGGAACCCGAACGTCGTCCGCGCGCGCGTGATCAAGCTGGCGTAGCCGCCGTCGCCGGAGGCTGCGGCGGCCGCGCGGCGCTATCGATGGTCATCGTCCGGGGATTGTCCCTCGCCGCGGTTATAGCGTTCGATCGCCGACGGCGTGTAGATGATGTCGTACAGCCACGTGCCGACGAACCCGAGGGCGCCCAGGCCGCCGAGGGTGTACCCCGAGACTTCCAGCCCCACGAGGTTGTCGTCGCTGCGGCCGGCGAACACGAGACCCGTGCCCACGCCCGCGGCCAGCAGCGAGAGCGCCTCCATCTGCTCGATCTCCTCCGCCTTGCGGACGTCTCCCGCGTAGCGGTGGCCGAGGCCGTGCCAGATGATCCCCGGGAAGATGGCGATCAGCTCGCCGAGAATGACCGACCTGGAAGAGAACTCGACGTCATCGGGATGTCCGGGCCGGGGCGCCGTGCTGCACGAGCAGGGAAGGAGCGCCGCCGCGCATGCCGCCAGGCACAGGACCGCGGCCGCGCGCCGTGTCCGCGGCCGCCCCCCGGCGGTCCGGAAGCGCCGTGCGGAGACCGCCATCTGTGGCCGCGTTGTTTTTCTGCCGATAATATGCATGGTCTTGTTCTACTTCGGTTGATTTCGACCGAAACTGGAGCCCGACTCGCCGCAACCGCGCAAGGAGCCGCAATGACGATCAAACCCAAGATCTGGCGCGAGCACGAGGACCAACGCCTGCTCCGCTCCAGGAAGTTCCACGAGGATTTCACGGGGACGGACCCCTGGCGCGTCCTGCGCATCCAGGGCGAGTTCGTGGAAGGTTTCGAGGCGCTCTCGAAGATCGGCCCCGCCGTCGCGATCTTCGGATCGGCCCGCACGCCGCCGGGGCACCCCGCCTACCAGGCGGCCGTCCGCGCGGCGCAGATCCTCGCGGGAGCCGGGCTCGCCGTGATCACGGGCGGCGGCCCCGGCATCATGGAGGCCGGCAACCGCGGCGCGTTCGAGGCCGGCGGCACCTCGGTCGGCTTGAACATCCAGTTGCCGTTCGAACAGATCCCGAACCGGTACCAGAACCTGAAACTCGAGTTCCGCTACTTCTTCGTGCGGAAGATGATGTTCATCAAGTACTCGACCGCCATTCTCATCTTCCCGGGCGGCTTCGGCACCATGGACGAGCTCTTCGAGACGCTCACGCTGAGCCAGACGCACAAGATCGAGCACTACCCCATCGTGCTCTGCGGCAAGGCGTACTGGGGAGGGCTCGTCGACTGGATACGCGGCGCGATGCTCGCCGAGGACTGCATCGCGCCCGACGACATGGACATCTTCCACCTGACCGACAGCCCCGAGGAGGCCACCTCGATCGTCATCGAGAGCGCCCGGCGCAACGGGTACCTGCCCAACGGCAAGTAGCCCGCGCCCTCAGATGCCCGTGCCGCGCTGCACGACCTCGTGCACCGACTGCCTGACCGCGCGAACCGTGGCCGCCAGCGCGATCTCCTCCTCGGCCGTGAGCGCGACCTGGAGGATCTTCTCCACCCCGCCCGCCCCGATGACCGCCGGCACGCCGACGTACAGGCCGTCGATGCCGTACTCCCCGCGGCAGTAGGCGGCGACCGGCAGGACGCGCTTCTGGTCCCTGATGCAGCTCTCCGCCATCGCGATCGCGCTCCTGGCCGGGCTGTAGTACGCGCTGCCCGCGCCGTACAGCTTCACGATCTCGGTCCCGGCCTCGCGCGTGCGCTCCTCGATCGCCCGCAGCCGGTCCGGCGCGATGAGCTCGGCGACCGGCACGCCGCCCACCGAAGCCAGGCGCGTGATCGGGACCATGGCCGGACCGTGGCCGCCGAGCACGAGGGCGGTCACATCCCGGACCGAGACTCCCAGCTCCATGGCGATGAAGGCTCGATAGCGGGCCGTGTCCAGGACGCCCGCCATGCCGCAGACCTTCGCGTGCGGAAAGCCGGTGAGCTTCTGGAACGCGTACACCATGGCATCGAGCGGGTTGGTGACGATGATGCAGAAGGCCCCCGGCGCGTGGGTCCTGACGCCCTCGGCCACGCTCGCGATGATCTTCAAGTTGACGGCGAGCAGATCCTCGCGGGTCATGCCGGGCGTGCGCGCCACGCCCGCCGTGACGATGACCACCGCGGCGCCGGCGATGTCCTCCATGCGGCTCGTTCCGCGCAGGCCGGCATCGCATCCATCGACGGGCAGTTGCTCGGCGATGTCGAGCGCCTTGCCCGCGATCTGGCCCTCCTTGGCGGGAATGTCGTAGATGACCGCGTCGCCCAGCTCCCGCTGCGCCGCGTAGAGCGCGAGGTTGCCGCCGATCTGTCCGCCGCCGATCAACGCGATTTTCGTGCGCGCCATCCGCTCGTTCTCCTGCCGCCGCCCCCGCGCGGGCGGGCCGCGTCACATGTTCTCGACGATCGCGCCGCCGAACTCGCTGCACGTGAGCAGCGTCGCCCCCTCCATGAGCCGGTGGAGGTCGTACGTGACCTGCTTCCGGCCGATCGTCCGGCCGAGCCCCGCGATGACCTTGTCCGCCGCCTCGCCCCACCCCAGGTACCTGAGCATCATCTCGCCCGACAGGATCAGGGAGCCCGGATTGACCTGGTCCAGGCCCGCGTACTTGGGCGCCGTGCCGTGCGTGGCCTCGAAGATGCCGTGCCCGGTGCGGTAGTTGATGTTCGCGCCCGGGGCCATGCCGATGCCGCCCACCTGCGCGGCGAGCGCATCGGATATGTAGTCGCCGTTGAGGTTCGGCGCGACGATGACGTCGTACTCGCGCGGCCGCAGCAGGATCTGCTGCAGGAAGGCGTCGGCGATCACGTCCTTGAAGATGAGCTCGCGGCCGCCCCCGCCGATGACCTTCCACGGGCCGCCCCGGTAGTCCCGGGCGCCGTAGTCGCGCGCGGCGACCTCGTAGCCCCACTCGCGGAACGCGCCCTCCGTGAACTTCTGGATGTTGCCCTTGTGGACCAGCGTGACGCTCGCGCGCGCGTTGGCGATGGCGTAGTCGATGGCGGCGCGCACGATGCGCTCCGTGCCCTCGCTCGACATCGGCTTGATGCCGATGCCCGAGGTCCGCGGGAAGCGGATCTGCGTGACCTGCAACTCGCCGCACAGGAAGGCGATGAGCTTGGCGGCCTCGGGCGTCCCCGCCGCCCACTCGATGCCGGCGTACACGTCCTCGGTGTTTTCGCGGAAGATGATCATGTCGACCGCGCCGGGATCCTTGACCGGGCTCGGCACGCCCTGGAACCAGCGCACCGGCCGCACGCACGCGTACAGGTCGAGCTCCTGGCGCAGGGCCACGTTGAGCGAGCGAATGCCGCCGCCCACGGGCGTCGTGAGCGGTCCCTTGATGCCCACGAGGCACTCCCTGAACGCGGCCAGTGTCTCGGGCGGCAGCCACGAGCCCGTCCGCGCGAAGGCGCTCTCGCCCGCGAGGACCTCGAGCCACGCGATCGCGCGGCGGCCGCCGTACGCCTTCTGCACGGCGGCATCGAGGACGGCCCGGGCCGCGCGCCAGATGTCCGGTCCCGTGCCATCGCCGCGGATGAAGGGGATGATGGGCGTTTCCGGGACGCGCAGCCGGCCGTCGACCAGGGTGATCTTCTCGCCGCCCGAGGGCGGCGTCGGACTATGGCTCATTGCGGGACTCCTTGCGCGCTTACCGGCGCCACGTGGCAGGGTCCGCGCGATCCGGACCCGGCGATCGGGCATCGATCGTAGCAGCCGCCGCGCCGAGGGACAAGGGAGCCGGGCGCCTTCCCGCGGCCGGCGGCGCCGCGCGGAATTAACTTGCGCGGGGGCTCCGAGCGGGTAAGCTGAGAGCATCTGCCGCATCCTATTCAGAGAACCCGTCTAGAAGACCTGTCTGCGAGGTCGGGCCCTGGCAAACACCGGGAGGTGGCGCCATGAAGCGTGTGGGTATCGTTGCCGCGTTGTGTGCAGGAGCGTTCGTCGCCGCGCAGGATGGCGCCGTCGGCGGCCTCGTGCTCGCGCCCAAGAAGCTCTTCCAGGGCAACCGGGTCGCGGTGTGCGTCACGACGCTGATGCTCGAGACCGGCGCCCCCGTCGCCGCGCCCATCGCCGTGCGGCTGCTCGACGCCGACGGGAAGGTCGCCGCCGCGCTCTACGACGGCGCGACGGATGCCGATGGCCTCGCGCGCATTCCCTTCGACGTGCCCGCCGGCCTCGAGGGCCCCTACCGCATCGATGTCGTCGCCGAGACGACGACGTTCGGCGCGAACGTCGTCATCACGCGCGGCCCCGCCGTCCTCATCGAGACCGACAAGCCCATGTACAAGCCGGGCCAGACCATGCAGGGCCGCGTGCTGCTGGTCAACAACGAGCTCGCCCCGGTCACGGGCGATGTCGAGCTCGTCATCAGCGACGGCAAGGGCATCCGCATCGACCGGCGCACGCTCGCCGTCGACGCCTTCGGCGCCGCGGCGTTCGCGCTGCCGCTCGCCAACGAGCTCAACCTCGGCGTCTGGAAGCTCGCCGCCCGCGCGGGCGAGCGCACGACCGAGCTCGTGGTGCAGGTCGACAAGTACGTCCTGCCGCAGTTCTCGGTCGGGGTCGAGCTCCCGCGCGACTGGTTCCTGCCCGACGAGGCCATCGAGGGCGCGATCTCGAGCGCGTATTACTTCGGCAAGAAGGTCCAGGGATCGGCCATCGTCTCGGCGCAGCGCTACGTGGGCGTCTGGGAGGAATACGCCGTCGTCTCGGCGGAGATCATCGATGGCGAGGGCCGGTTCACGCTGCCTCCCGTGGGCTTCGTCGCGGGAACGTTCGAATCGGGCGGCGACAGCGCCGTCACGGTCGAGTTCGCCGTCACCAACACGGCCGGCCACACGGAGAAGGTGACGCGCATCCTCAAGATCGCAAGCGCGCCCGTCGAGGTCGCGCTCATCGCCTGCGAGAAGACGATGAAGCCCGGCATGCCGCTGTCCGTCGTCGTCATCACGGAGACGCCGTCCGGGATTCCGCAGGACCGCACCGTCGCGCTCACGGCCTCGTTCCAGGACCTCGCGGGATCCATCATCGACGTCGCCCAGGAGATCGCGACGAGCGGCGGCGAGGCCATCGCGACGTTCGAGGCGCCGGCCACGGCGGCATCGGCGACCGTACGCGCCGTGCTCGAGGAGGGCGAGCACACGTCCGAGAGCACGATCACGCTCTTCGCCGGCTACTCTCCCACGGCGAGTTTTCTCCACCTGAGCCGCGCGAGCGAGGACGAGGTGCGCATAGGCGATGCGGTCGCCGTCACGGCGACGAGCACGAACGCGGGCACGATCTTCTGGGAAGTCATCGCCGCGGGCCGCGTCGTCAACCAGGGCGCGACGCGCGAGCGCACGATCGCGTTCACGGCGACGCCGGACATGCTCCCCGCCGCCGAGGTCGTCGCCTACATCCTCAACCCGGGCAACGAGATCGCCTCCGACAGCCTGCGCATCCCCGTCGCGCTCCAGTCGCAGCTCGTCCTCGACGCCGCGTTCTCGGCGGCCGAGGCGCGGCCGGGCGACACGGTGACGTTGACGATCGACGCGCACCGCAAGGCGCTCATCGGCGTTTCAGTGGTCGATGCCTCGCTGCTCGCCCTGGCGGGCGAACGCGACACGCTGCGCGGCATCTTCGACGTCCTCGAGGACCAGTTCATGGCGCCTCAGGCCGAGGTGCACGTCGACGACCCCTGGGAGCCCGTCACGCTTCCCGGCGCGCTGGACGTCTTCACGGACGCGGGCCTGGCGGTCGGCTGCTCGAGCGAGATCACGATCCCCGAAGGCACGGAGGCGCCGTCGTGGCTCAGATGGGGCGGCATAGGGTTCGAGGACTGGGAAGACGGCGTGCCCGAGCTGCCGCCCGCCGCCGGCGGCGACCCGTCCGAGGCGCTCGCCGAGGTCCAGCGCGTGCGCCAGTTCTTCCCCGAGACGTGGGTGTGGCAGCCGCTCCTCCTGACCGATGACGAGGGCCTGGCGACCCTCACGCTCACGTGCCCGGATTCGATCACGACCTGGCACCTGCGGGGCCTGGCGAGCTCCATGGAGGGGATCGCGCTCGCCCGGACCGACATCACCGTGTTCCAGGAGTTCTTCGTCGAGCCCGACCTCCCGGTCGAGGTCGTGCGCGGGGAGACCTTCCCGCTGCGCGTCCAGATTTACAACTACGCGCACGCGGCGCAGCGCATCTACCTCGAGCTCGCGCGGGATGACTGGTTCGAGCTTGCCGGCGAATCGACGGCGAGCGTCGATGTCGGCCCCGGCGAGGTCACCTCGTTCCAGATGCCGATCACGCCCGTGCGCGCCGGCAAGTTCACGCTCGCCATCACCGCGCGCGGACCGCTGTACGCCGACGCGGTCACGCGCGAGATCTCGGTCGTGCCGGAGGGCGTTCCCTTCACCGTCGTCGTCAACGGCCAGGTGAGCGCGGAGAAGCCCGCGGTCCTCGACCTCTCGATACCGCTCGAGGCGGTGCCCGACTCGGGCCGCATCGTCGTCGCCGTGACGCCGAGCCTCGTCGCCCAGAGCATCGGCGGCCTGGACGACCTGCTCGGCATGCCGTACGGATGCGGCGAGCAGAACATGATCTTCCTCGCGCCCGATGTCGAGGTCCTGCGCTATCTCCTGTCGAGCGGCGAGGCGCAGCCCGAGATCTGGGCCAAGGCCGAGCACTACATCAACGTGGGCTACCAGCGCGAGCTCACCTACCGCCGCGCCGACGGCTCGTTCTCCGCGTTCGGCGACCAGGACGACGAGGGCAGCCTGTTTCTCACGGGCTTCGTGCTCTCGACGTTCGCGGGCGCGCGCGACGTGCGCGATGTCGACGATATCGTGCTCGCCGAAGCGGCCCTGTGGCTCGCCGCGCGCCAGGAAGCGAACGGCGCGTGGACGCCGTTCGGGTTCCTCCACCACCAGGAGCTTCTCGGCGGCGGCATGGGCGGAGACTACGCGCTGACGGCCTACACGGCCAAGGCGCTCGCCGAGCACGATGCGCAGCTCAACGCGACGGCGCTCGCCGCGGCGCGAGCGTATCTCGCCGCGAACCGCGCCGCCGTCGCCGGCGACGCCTACGCGCTGGCCATGGCGGCCTACGCCCTGAGCCTCATGCCGGACGCCGCGGCGGACACGGAGGCGACGCTCGAGCTCCTCATGCCGCTCGCCACGACGGGCGACCCGGGCATCTCCTGGGAGCCCTACCCCGTCGAGACGACCGCCTATGCGGCGCTCGCCCTGATCAACGCGGAGCGGCCCGAGGCCGCCTACGCCATCGAGTTCATAACGAGCCGGCGCAACGCGCAGGGCGGCTTCGGGAGCACGCAGGACACCGTCGTCGCCTTCCGCGCGCTCGCGCGCGCCGCGCTCTACGCGCAGGAGAGCGTCGACGCGACGATCGACCTGATCGCGAGCGGCGCCGTCGCCCGCACCTTCACGGTCAACCAGAGCAACTACGACATCCTGCAGGCGGCGGAGCTGCCGGGCGGCGGCGAGGGCCATCTCGTCATGACGGGCACGGGCAAGGTCGGGTACCAGGTGGCGACGCGCTTCAACCTGCCGGGCGAGGAGGTGCCGCCGCCCCGCGCCATGCTGATCGATGTCGAGTACTTGACCGAGCACGTGGCCGTCGACGACGTGGTCGACGTGCAGGTCAGGCTGCTCTACCCCGGCCCGCGCGAGCGCACCAACATGGTGATCGCCGACATCGGCGTTCCGACCGGCTTCCAGGTCGTCGACGCGTCGCTGGCCGCGCTCATCGAGGCCGGCGTCGCGGCGCGCGCCGATGTCGCGGTCAGGAAGGTGATCTTCTACATCCGCGAGCTGGTCGCGGACCGGGAGCTCGTCTTCTCGTTCCAGGCGAGGGCGCTCTTCCCGATCCGCGCGGCGGCCGTCGCGAGCACGGCCTACGACTACTACATGCCCGAGGACAGCGGCATCGACCCGGGGACGCCGATCACGGTCGGCGCCGCCCTGTTCCTGCGCGGCGATGCCAACCGCGACCGGATCCTCGACATCGCGGACGCGGTCGCCGCGCTCGCGTACCTGTTCGCGCGCGGCGATGCGACCTGCGCCGATGCCATGGACTCGAACGACGACGGCCGGCTCAACATCGCCGACCCGATCTACCTGCTCTCGTACCTGTTCGCATCGGGAAGCCCGCCGCCGCCGCCTCAGGGCTCGCCGGGCGAGGATCCGACGGCCGACGGGCTCGGCTGCGCCGAGTAGCGGCGCGCGCCACGTGCCCGTTGCGGCCTCGCGGCGATTCGCATACAATCGCCACGGTTTTCCAGAGGAGGATCTATGGCAGACACGAAACGTCTCGCGTTGCTCGAGCAGGCGCTCGCCGGAGGGAACGGCATCCTGCGCCTCGAGCCGGCATGGGTCGCCCGCGACTTCCTGCCGACGCTCTTCCGCATCGGACTGAGCGAGAAGGAGGCCCGCGTCGGCAAGCGCGGGCACATCTGCGAGCGCTGGCTCGCGTCCACCACCAAGGCCGACAACGCCGTCGGCCCCAAGGACGAGGGCCTGAGCTACATCGCGCTCGACCACGGCGCGCGCATGACGCTCAGGGAAGCCGTCCAGATCGGCGGCCCCATGCTGCTCGGCGCGGCCTACGCCAGGAAGCACGGCAACCGCCTCGGCCGCCTGCCCAAGATCTACGACTTCGCCGCGCGCATTCCCCACCACTACCACCAGATGGCAAAGGACGCGGCCAAGGTCGGCCACAACGCCAAGGAAGAGGCCTACTACTTCCCGACCGATGTCGACATGGGGCCCCACCCGGAGACGTTCTTCGGCGTCCACCGCTGGATCGTCGAGGACAAGCAGCAGGCGAAGGTGATCCTGCCCTACCTCGTCGACTGGAACAGCGATCTCATCCTCAAGCACGCGTGGGCGGAATTGCTCGTCGCCGGCGAGGGCTTCCACGTGCCCGCCGGAATCCTGCACGCCCCCGGCACCGCGGTCACGATCGAGCTCCAGGAGGACTCCGATGTCTTCGGCATGTGCCAGGCGCTCGTCGCCGGCAAGATCATCCCCAAGAGCCTGCTCTTCAAGGACGTGAGCCCCAAGGACCGGAAGCGCTACGGCGAGCGCATCATCCTCGACCAGATCGACTGGGAGCTCAGCTCCGACCCGTACTTCTGGGAGAACCGGCACCTCGATCCGCTCCTGTGCGAGAAGCAGCCCGGCGGCAGCGAGTACTGGATCTACTACAACACGCTCAAGTTCAGCGGCAAGCGCCTCATCGTCAAGCCCGGCAAGACCTTCACGACGAAGGAGAAGGGCGTCTACTCGCTCCTCGTCTGGCGCGGGAAGGGCGCCTTCGACGGAATACCGGTCAAGGGCGACAGCCCGGGCGATGACGAGCTGCTCGTCACCCACGCCAAGGCCCTGACGCCGCTCAAGGTCAAGAACACGGGAACGCGCGACCTCGAGATCATCAAGTTCTTCGGTCCGAACATCAACTTCGACGTCCCGATGAAAAAAGTGAGGAAGTAGCGGTGCGGCCTCCGGGCGCCGCGCGCGGTCGGGGTGCGCGATGAGAATCGCCTTTCTCTTCGAGCACCCGACCGTGAGCGGCGCGGAAGGCTCGGGCCTGGAACTCCTGGCGCATCTCGACCGGCGGGAGTTTCAGGCCGCGGCCTTCGCGCCCCCCGGCGGGGAGCTCGCCGCGCGCTGCGCCGCGCTCGGAGTGCCGCACGAGCCCTGGCATGCGCCGCGCGGCGACGACGCCCGCGACGCATGCTGCGCGGCGTTCGCCCGCGGCGCCTTCGACCTCCTCCACGCCAACACGCTGCACCTCGGCCGCCTGACGGGCGCCGTGACGGCGGCGCTCGGCATTCCCGCCGTCGCGCACATTCGCGAATTCGGGACGCTCAATGCGCGCGTGCGGGCGCACCTGTGCGCCAACGCGCGTCTCATCGCCGTGTCGGAGGCGCTGCGCGACGACCTGGCGGCGCAGGGAGTCCCCGGCGAGAAGATCCGCGTCATCTACAACGGCGTGTCGCCGCCCGCCGCGGCGAGCGCGACCGACATCCGCGCCGAGCTCGGGGTGCCCGCGACCGCGCCGCTCGTCGCCTGGCTCGGCCAGATCACCGTGCGGAAGGGGCCCGAGGTCTTTCTCGCGGCGGCGGCGGAGGTCGCCCGCCGCGATGCCGCCGTACACTTCGTGCTCTGCGGCGATGTATTCGGCGGAAAGGAAGAGAACCTGCGCCTCAAGGACGAGCTTGTTGCCGCCGCGGCCGCTCCGCCGCTTGCCGGGAGGCTGCACCTGCTCGGCTGGCGGTCCGACGCGCGCGCGATTCTCGGCCAGGCGACCGTGCTCGCGCACACCGCGCACCAGGAACCCCTCGGCCGCGTGCTCATCGAGGCGCTCGCCGCGGGCACGCCCGTCGCGGCGACGCGGGTCGGCGGGACGCCCGAGGTGCTCGGGAGCTGCGGCGCGATCTTCGACGCAGGCAGCCCCGCCGCCTGCGCGAACGCGCTCGCGGGGCTGCAGATCGGAAGAG
>JBFZCA010000211.1:0-4675 GCA_041308205.1 Planctomycetota bacterium
AATCGCGAGACGCTCCGGGATGCGTACGCGCGCGCCTATGCGGGTGCACGGCGGGCGGAGGGCGCGGCGGCGGTATTTCGGGGGAAGGCGGCGATCGACGAGCAGGGCGTGGCGACGATCGAGTACACCTTCACCGAACCCGCCCAGTTGCAAGACTGGCGGGCCGCGGGCGGGAAGGGGACGGTCGCGGCCGGCGCGCTCGGCAGCAGCATGGAGATCTGCGGCCGGATCGGCCTGCACGGCGGCGAGCGGATCTTCGCGGGCGGCGTGCGCGTCGAGGGAGAAGCCGAGCCCCGCGCGGACACGCCGAACGTGGGCATCGTCATCGGCGGCCCGGCCGATGCCTACGAGGTGCTCTACGGGCTCGGCTTCGAGCAGCAGGAACCGGTCGCCGACAGCGTGCTTCCCGGGCCGCTCAATCTCGTGCTCGTCAGGCCGCGCGGCGCCAAGGAGTGGCATCTCGCGTTCCGGGGCTACGACGAGAGGATCAAGGTGCAGAAGGGCAGGGTGGCGTACTTCGCGGTCGCGTGCGCGGAGATGCTCGAGCTCACGCTGCAGCGGCGGACGCTCTTCAGAAAGCCGGCGAAGGCGCTGGCCGACGAGCTGCCGGCGATCGCGCGGAGCGAGGCGCCCGGCGGGGTGATCATCGCGACCGGGCAGTCGCCCGTGATCTTCCACCGCCTGCGCATACGCGGCCTGCTGCGGGAGGAATGGCTGCAGGAGACGTGGGCCCGCGATGCCGCCGCGGCGTTCGACGGCATGATCGAAGGCGCGGGCGGCGGCGCGGCGCCGCCGGAGGGCGCGAGCGCTCCTACTCCCGGGGCGCCGGGGCCGCCCGAGGCGCCTCGCTGAGAACGATGCGAATCCGGCCCTTGTCGACCGCGAGGCTCTTCAGGCGATTCTCGACGCGGCCGAAGAGCTGGTTGGCCCGCTTGCCGCCTTCCTGCTGCCACGTTCCCTTGACGAGAAACGTCGGGATGTCGAGACTGCCGACGCGCGTCAGGTCGACGTCGGTGACATCGGCTTCGAAGTCCCGGATGGCGATCCTGCCGAGGAACTCGATGTTCAGGTACTTCTTGCCGGCCGGGTCGGTGGGAACGCTCACCGCGAGCTTGATCCGGTTGTCGGCGGCGATGTCGATCCGGCCCTTGCATTCGGCGGGGTCGGCCTCGAGCTCCTTGGCGATGGCGCCGGCGAGGACATCGCGCAGCATCGCGTTGAGCTCGGGCTCCGAGAACTCGGCCTCCGAGATGTCGCCCCTGGACAGCGCGGCGCACTTGTCCCGGGCGCTCGCCACGTCGGCGTCAGCCAGCGCGGGCATGTCGATCGCGATGGGCGTATCGGCGACCATCTTGGTCATGAGCCAGTAGCCGGCGCCGGCAACGGCTATGACGGCCAGCACGAGAAGGCCGGCGCAGCCCAGGCAGCAGCTGAGGGGCGTGAAGAAACGCCGCGGGGGCGGCGCGGGAGACTCGATGCCGAGCACGGCCTCGTCGGACGTCTGTGGGTTCATGTCAGGTCCTTTCCGGCATTTCGTATGCGATGCAGAGGGTAACCGCACGCGCGGCGCGATGCAAGGCGCCGCCCTACAGCAACGCCGCGATCAGCGCGGGAGCATAGAACGACGAATCGACGATGCACTCGAACATCATCCCGTGCGCGAACAGCCGCCGCTTGTGGATGAGCAGGTACAGGGCGACGTGCACGAACGCGGCGAGATACCAGAGCGTGGCGGCCGGCACGGCGCCCAGCGTCGCGGACACCACGAATCCCGCGACGCACAGCGCGGCGCCGGCGCCGATGAGGAGCTTGGTGGGGCCGTGCCCGAGGACGACCGGGATCGTCTCGCGGCAGGCGAACTGGTCGCTCTGCATGTTCTGCATGTCCAGCGTGATCGAGCGCGCCAGGGCCAGCGTCACCGTGTAGGCGAACGCCAGGCCGAGCGCGCACGTGAGGGCGAATGCCCCGCCGTGCGCCGTTGCGGGCACGAGCACGCCGACGACGGCGAGCGCCCCTGCGAAGAAGACGTTCTTCGAGCCCGGAATATCCTTGAGGCGCTGGTAGCGCCAGACGCGCGGCGCCAGGCGCACCGAATAGAGGGCGCCCAGGAGCGTCGAGAGCGCCAGGATCGTGAAGGGGACGGGGCCGGCGATCCACGCCAGGATGAGGCTCGCGACCGCGCTCAGGGCGCCGAGCGGGGCCATGACATGTCCGAACGCGGTGTACATGACGCGGCGCCGGTGGGTCACGAGCTCGCCCTGGCGGTGCTCGATGTACATGTTGAGGTTCTGCATCGCGAAGAGGTACAGCCCCGCCAGGACCGGCGGGAGCGTGCTCGGAGCGAGGCCCGCGAGGCGCGCCGCCGCATGGGCGAGCGCCGCGGCGCCGCCGGCGACGAAAATGTGGCTCGCCATCACGGAAGAACAGATCGCGCGCAGCCAGGCGCCGGGAGGCCCGCCGCGTCCCATGAGCCGCAGGCGCTCGACGACCTCGTCGATGATCCAGTTCGGGGTGGACGCGCCCGCGGTCACGCCGGCCGTGCGGCACTCCTTGAAGACGGCCGGTTCCAGCTCGTCGGCTGTCTCGACGAGGACCGTGGGCACGCCGGCGCGGCGCGAGATCTCCGCCAGGCGCACGGTGTTCGCGCTGTGCTTGCCGCCCACGACGACCATCACATCGACCTCGTGGGCGAGGCCGATGACCTCCTCCTGGCGGCTGGACGTGGAGCCGCAGATCGTCGCGGCGACCTCCACGCGCGGCACCCGCCTGCGGACGGCCTCGGCCACGGCGGTGAACGTGTCGGCGGCCTGCGTCGTCTGGGCGACGACCCACGCGAACTCCATGGGCGGGAGGGATGCCGCCTCCTCGGGATTCTCGACGACGTGGCCCTTGTCGCCCGCGTAGCCCAGCAGGCCCGTGACCTCCGCGTGCCCGCGGTCGCCGACGATGATGACGTGCGCGCCCGCCTCGACGGCCTGCTTGACGGTGTTCTGTGCCCGCGTGACGTGCGGGCAGGTCGCGTCGCAGATCGTGCCGCCGCGTTCCTCGATCGCGGCCATGCTTTCCGGCGGCACGCCGTGGGCGCGAATGACGACCAGGTCGCCGGGGGCGACGTCCTCCGGGCGGGCGAGGATCTCGACGTGCCGGCGCCTGAGGAGCTCGACGACCTGCGTGTTGTGAATGAGCGGGCCCAGGGTGAATATGCGGCCGCGGCGGCGGAGCGCCGCCTCGAGGGCGGAGCTCAGGGCGCGCCTGACGCCCATGCAGAAACCGGCTCTGGAGCCGACGCGAACTTGCATAGAAACTCCCGGATTCGGGCGGCTGCGGCGGCGCGATGCGTCCCGCGCATGCCCGCGGCCTACGGCCGAGGGTGCTGGAGGCGGTAGGCGTACAGCGCGATCGCGAGCGCCGTGGCCGCGTTGAGCGATTCTACGGCCCCGCGCATTGGTATCGCAAGCGCGGCCGCGACGTCGAGGCCCGGCGGCAGTCCGGGGCCCTCGATGCCGGCAAGAAGGGCGCAGGAGCGCGGAAACCGAAACTCCGGAAGCGGCGTCCCATGCGGCGAGAGCGCGATCAACGGCAGGGGATCGGTCGCGAGCGCCCGCATGGAAGGGCCGGCGGCGAGCGGCAGGGTCAGGACGGCGGGGCCCGCCGCGCGAATGCTGCGGGGAAGGTACGGCGAGGCGCCTTCCTCGAGGATGACGGCCTCCGCAACGCCGAAGGCCGCGCCGAGCCTGACCGCCGCGCCGATGTTGACCGGGTCCTGGAAGCCGAGGAGCAGGCTCGGGCCGTCCCTGTCGGCCGGTTGCCAGGGCGCGAGCGGCGGGACCTTGACCGCGAGGAGCGGCCCGCCGGTGCCGGCGGGGTCGAGCTCGTCGAAGCACTCGGGGATGACGGCGCAGGCCGGGACTCCCGCGGGCAGCCCCTGGGGAAGCTGCGCGGGTCCCCTGACGATGCACATGGCGATGCGATCGGCGTGCGCGCGGATGACCTCGGGGACGATCTTGCGGCCGGAGAAGAGCGCGAGGCCTTCCTTCGCAATGCCGCGCGCCGAGAGCAGGCGCCTGAGATGCTTCAGGCGCTCGTTCCGGCCGCTCGTGATCTCGGTGATGCCGCCGCCCGCGCTCGTCCGCCGGAACACGGCGAGGGAGCGTTCGTGCGGGCTCTTCGGTATGGCGTACGACTCGACGCGGACAAGCTCGTAGTCGGCGGGGAGGGCGAGCGCGGCGATTTCCTCCTCGACGCGCGGGCCCTTCATGAGAATGACGAGGCCGCCCGGCGCCAGGCAGTTGCGCGCCTGGTCCAGAATGTCGGCGATCGAGCCCACGGCGCGGGCGATCACGCCCGCAACCGGCTGCCGGACGCGGGGCGAGATGCGGCGGGGCAGGATCCGGACGTCGTCGAACCCGAGGAGCCGGCAGGCCTCCTCCAGGAACGCGGCGCGATGGGCGCGGGGCTCGCAGAGAACGAGCGCGAGGTCGGGGCGCATTATCTTGAGCGGGATTCCCGGAAACCCGGCGCCGGACCCGAGGTCGAGGAGCGGCGACGGCAGGTCGACATGCAGGCCCGCGAGGACGCTGTCCACGTAGTGCTTGAGCACGATCGTCGTGAACGCGTGCAGGCGCGAGAGGTTGAGCTCCTCGTTGCGCCGCCTGAAGAGCGTGTGGAAGGTCCA
>JBFZCA010000212.1:0-2521 GCA_041308205.1 Planctomycetota bacterium
CCGATCTCGCCGCCGAAACGCCCGAGCGCCCTGGCCGCGGCGACGGCGACTTCCCTGTCCGGCGCGCCCGCGAGCGCGGCGACATCGGGCAGCGCCGCGCGGTAGCCGCGCTGGACGAGGGTGTCGATGATGCCGGCCTTGATCCAGCCGCTCGTCGTCCCGAGGGCGCGCCGGAGCGCCTGCGAGGCCTCGGGCGCGTTCATGCCGGCGAGCGCGTAGCGCGCCATGTGCGAGAGCTCCCGGTCGGCGACCAGCTTCTCGAGCCGCGGCACGGCGGCGGCCGTTCCGATGATCCAGAGCTGCCTGCAGATGAACGATTTCGCGTCAGCCGTCGTCGCCGCATCGAGGGCCTCGAGCAGCTTCTGCTCCGCCGGCCCGCGCACCGCCGGGTCTTTCGAGGCCTGCGCGACGGCGCTCTCGATGAAGCCGAGATCGGCGGGGCTCTGCCCGGCCGTGTACGCCGCCAGGCTCCCGACGTTTTTCTCGAACGCCGCCATGTCGAACGTCGCCGCCGCGGAGGCGGTCGCAACGCACATCGCGATCGCGAAAACCAGTGCTGTATGTCGATGGTTCATGACTCGCACCTTCCTTCCTCAGAGCGACCACGGCTCGCGCTTCGCGCGGTCGAGCCACATGGCGGCCTCGGGGTCGTTGACGATCTCCTCGGTCTCGGGATCGAACCGCAGGCGCCTGTTCGTCCAGTAGGCGATGTTCCCGAGGTGGCACAGGCTGGCCGTGCGGTGCGCGCGCTCGATGTCGCGGAAGGGCCGCTCGCGCGTCTTGACGCAGTGGAGGAAGTCCCCGAAGATCCCGCCCGAGCCCTTGTAGTGCGGCACGTGGACGTCGGGCGCGTCCTCGTCCCTGCCCTTGCGGCTCGGCACCTCGCCGTCGGTGCCCTTGAAGGAGATGATGCCGCCCCAGCCGCCGCCGTGGTGCATGCGCAGGCCGTTCGCGAAGACGTACGTGAGCGTCGAGTGGTCCTTGCCGTCCGGCGGAATCACCTCGACCGGCCCCGTCTCGTGCAGCGCGCACGTGAAGAGCGCGCCGCCGAAGCCGTGGCAGCCCCAGTCGGTCATGCCGCCTCCCGAGTAGTCGCGATACGGCCGGAAGCCGCCACGCGTGAGATCGGGGTGGTACGGGCGCCACGGCGCCGGGCCGAGCCACATGTCCCAGTCGACCGACTGCGGCACCTCGACGGGCGGCAGGTTGCAGAACCCCGAGGGTCCGCCGACGTTGACCCAGGCCTCCGTGACCGTGCCAATGCGGCCGCCCCAGACCATGCGATGGAACCAGTTGTAGTCATCCCACACGCGCTGGCTGCCGCCCGAGAAGACGCGGCCGTAGCGGCGCGCGGCCTTGACCATCTCGCGGCCCTCGCGCACCGTGAGCGTCTCCGGCTTCTCGCAGTAGACGTCCTTCCCGCGCTTCATGGCCTCGATCGAGATAATCGCGTGCCAGTGGTCGGGCGTGCCGATGAACACCGCGTCCAGGTCGCTCCGCGCGACGACCTCGCGGAAGTCGGCGTACGCCCGGCAGTCCTTGTTGCCGTAGCGCCGGTCGACCATGTCCTTGGCCGCGGCGCAGTGCTCGCCGACGACGTCGCACACGGCGAGCACCCTGACCTGCGGGAAGCCCATGAAGCCGCCCATGTCGCCCCGGCCCTGCCCGCCCATGCCGATGCAGCCCATGGTGATGCGATCCTGCGCGCCGAACGCGCTCGCCTTGATCGCGAGCGGCATGGCAAGCGCCGCCGCCACGCTCCTGCGGAGAAACTCCCGCCGCACGATGTCCCGTCGTCTCGTCATTGCCGCGCCTCCATTCCACGACGGCGATGCGCGGCGCGCATCCTCGGGCGGCGCCGCAGCCGTTCGTTCTTCTCATTGTAGGCGAGCGCGGGGCGCGGAAAAAGCCCCGCGCGGGGCTGCGGCGGAAAACGGTCGCGCGACGGTCGGCGCCGGAGCTGCGCGGACAGCTCGCGTCACTCCTCTTCGGGCACGACCTCGAGCGCCTGGAGGATCGCGTCCGCGCCGTTCGCGCCGCGCAGCGCGATGCGAATCGCCCCGTGCTCGGGGCGCACGCGCCGCACGGTCGCGTCGAACGCCTTGAAGATGCCGCCCGCGGCCTCGGCGATGTTCCGGTCGGCGAGCGCGGCGGCGCCGTTCACCCACACGCTCTGCGTGTGCGTGATGCGGCGGCCCTTCGCGTCGCGCTCGAGGAACTCGTGAAGCGGCGTCTCCGCGAACTTGAGCGTCACGCGGTAGACGCCCGGACCGGCCGTCACGTTGACCCACCACTCGGGCGCGTGCACGCCGTAGCGGTAGAGCTCCGGATCGCGCGTGTTGCCGATGTACATGCTCCGCGGGAGCGTCCACCACGTGCGCGCGACCGCATCGGTGCCGTAGCCCGTCCGGACGACGAGCTCCGTCGCCGGGCGCCATCGATGGCCGGCGGCGTCGACGTAGTCCTTGCGCTTCGTGTAGCCGAAGATCATGCGCTGGGCGCCGCGCGGCCCTCCGCCCGC
>JBFZCA010000213.1:0-10564 GCA_041308205.1 Planctomycetota bacterium
GCGCTTGTCCACCTTGCAGAAGGCCGCGCCGGCCTGGACGTAGACGTGGTCGCCGAGGACGAGCGGGGAGCAGACGCAACCGAAGGATGGCAACGACGTGGAGAACTCCTTGACGAAGTCGCTCCGCCAGCGGATCTCGCCCGACCGTGCATCCAGGCACACGAGCACATCGCGCATGCCGACCACGAAGAGCGCGTGCCCATCGTAGGCCGGCGGCGCTCAACGTTGCGTCAACACCAATCGACGTCTTTCGTTGTTTCATTTGACGGCATTCGGATACCCGGTCAGAAGTTGCACCGGGCCGAGCAGGCCTGACGGGAGCAACGGCGACTGTTGCTCGTAAGGATCGCGTGTGCTGAAGGTGTAACGGCCGGTTTTGATTTCTTGCCCCCCGAGGAATCCGGGCGGACAATCCACGGTGCGCGCATGTGCATCGGCAGGGAGCTTGTCGCCTATCATGCGGTTCGCCCAGCGGTTGACCACTTCGATTTCGAGTTGGTTGTCGCCGGCCTTGATGGCGCCGGTGACCTCGACTCGCCACGGCGCGCACCACACCACGCCGAGGTCCTTGCCGTTCAATCTGACGCGTGCCATGTCGTGGACGACGCCCAAATCCAGATACGTGTTACCTCCCGGAACCTGGGCCAGGTTGAACGTTTTCCGATAGGTGGCGATGCCGGAGTAGTATTTGATCCCCGGTTCCGGCCGGGTCATCCAATCCTGCAGGGTGCTCAAAGTGATCTTCTCCGGTCCGCCCCACTTCGGATCGAACGCAACGTCCCATGCGCCGGAAAGTTCCTGGCCGATCTTCAGCTCCGGGAAGTTCTTTTCCGTTTTCGATATGGGCTTTTCGCCCTTCCCGCCGAACACGACGAAGAAACTCTGAAACGCATCGAACTCCAGGGGAATGCTCGTCAGACCATCGGCACGTTCGAATTGCATCAGCGGCCGCTGTTCACCGGTCACGGGGTCCCAGAGTTGCGGGCTGCCCTGGCCGACCCGGAAGCGGCAGTCCGCCTTGATCGGAGAGCCGGAACGGTTGGACACGAAGTAAATGTCCCGATCGTTGGTGCGGCGGTGACCGTAGCGGATGGGGCCGGTTGCGGTGAAATCTTCCTTCACACCCATGCCCGCCAACAAGGAGGCCGTCAGGTCATGGGACGGATAGAGCGGCGGGAGGGGTTGGCTTTCCCCGCTGCGGTTCCATGGCGCCATGGCATAAGCGCCAAGAACCAGAGCGTCCTTCCAATCTCCCGGTTTGGTGGCCACCTGCTCCCAACCCGGCTGGGCATCGAGTCCAGCAGACCACTTACTGTCCGTTGTCACAACCTCGCGGGATCCGTCCTTGTAGGAGAGGTCGAATGCACCAATCCATCCGGCGGGATTGGGTTCTCCCGCGCCGGTGTTTGCAACGGCCACGGCAATGACATTGTCACCCGACCGCAGGAAGGACGCGATCGGCGTCCTGACGGTACCATGGAAGTTGTCGCCTTCGCTGACCTTCTTCCCGTTGATCCAGAGGGTGAATTCATTGTCCGCACTCACCCCGGCGGTGGCGGATGCCAGGACTTTCTTCGCGTCCACATGGATGATCCGCTGGAAATATCTCGTGCCCACCGGTGCGCTCCGGGCGGGATTTCCTTCCGGATACCAGATCCACTCACTCTCTGAAATTGAACTGTGTTGCGGGGGCGGGGCCGGCGGCGACAGTTCGCCACCCCAGTGGATAACGCCTTTGCCATAACTGCGCTTGGTTGCCGTCTGCGGCGCATCCATGCTCCCCCAGAGATCCTTGGCGAGCGCCTGGACTTTACCGTCGCAGGCGGGATAGCCCGACAGGCTTGGTGATTTGAGCGGCGGAGTGCCGACCACCGTGGCTCCGGCTTTCACCAGGTCGCGGATTTTCGCGAGCAGGGCCGGTGTCACCGTTGCCACCTGCGGCAGGACCATCAGACGGTATGAGCTTCCGCCCGGAAAAGCAATCAGTCCGTCCTTCACTTCAGCTCTGGCCATGAGGATCTTCGGCGAGCAGCCGTCGAAACCATGGCCCTTCTTGTCAGCCAACGGGCCGCTCCCCTCCAATGCGCTGGGCGGAGGCAGGAAGACCTGGGGCGTTCCCTCGGGTGTTAGATACAGCACGTCGGAAACCGTGACACCCTGGCGGAGAAGTTCAGAGCATCGGGTGAGGTAGCGATGGTACGCCGACACCATGGGCCACCACGTCTGATTCCGGTGCCAGTGCACGCCATAAGGGCCCATGGTCATACCGGGCTTGTAGGCGTCGCCCAGCGCCTGATGCGCCCAGGTGTGGAACACAAAACGGTTGATGCCCACGCAAAACGCCCAGTCGCCCTGATTCTTCAACGACCACGGATACGCATCCAACCCTCCCCCCGTGAATGATTCGGCGGAAACGATCGGCCTCCCCAAGGTATGGGCGATGGAACTTGCCTCAAAACAAGTGAAGCTCGTGTCAAACCCACCCAAATCCCAGAATTCCCCCATCGGAACATCCGCCACCGCGCCCAGGTCGAGGTCGCCGGCGGGATTCATGTCGTAGGGTTCGATGGAAAGCGAGAACCCCTGTTTCTGCGCATACTTCTTCACAGCCCCGGCATGATTCTCCAGCACCAATTCCTGGCCGGTCAGGCGGAGATCCCAGAGGAATCGTTCCGACTTCTCAAGGCTTTCGACCGCCCGTCCGGTATACGCCAGAAGCCACGGCCGCGCATCATAGCCACGCCGCTTCCTGAACTCATCCAGGAACGACGGCGTCCAGTTCTGAGCGCCGGATTCCCAACTGTCCATGTGCAGGGTGGTCAAGCCGTGCTCCCTGGCGCGCGGGCTGATCTTCTCCAGCAGGACGCCGACGAACCGGTTGAGATGATCCTCCGTTGCCTTCGCGTCGAACTTGTCGCATTCCAATCCCGTCGCCGACTCTGGCGCAGGCCGGGTGTTCGCGCCCGTGACCCGCCGCCCCATGCGGACTATCGTCCAATCCCCGGCCGGGACCTTCCAGTCGAGGGTTCCGTCGGGCTTGAGCTGCTGCGTAAGATCCACGATCTCGTTCGGTGGGATGACGCCCGCCGCCCCCGGTTCGGTGTAGCGAGCCGAAGTCGGAAGATAGGGCTTCACGCCGGGCGCGCTGGAAAACGGCCCCCTTTCAAAAAGCGCCTTCTCGTTGATATCGTCAATGATCGGTGTGCGGCTGGGGAAGGCCAGGACCGCCACATCCACATAATACGGGTTGGGCATATTGTGGAACGGGGTCGAACGTTGCTCCGGCAGGGGCACTATCGCGAAATAACTCTGCGGCCCTTCAAGCTCGACCGCACTGAAAACGAGGTGCTGCATGGATTGCTCCGGCTTGACCCAGGGGCCGCCGCTGCCACACCAGCCCGGCCCGATGCCGAGAGTAATGTCGATGCCCAGGCGCTCCGCGTCGCGGACGGTTTTGACAAACAGATCCTGCCACGGCTCGGTCATCCACCTGACCGGTCCCTTGGGGATGCCGACGTCCACCTCGAGGAAGACCAGATTGCCGAGCCCCGCCGCCTTCATGGATTCAAGGTCGGCGGTCATCTCCTTGCCATTGAGATTGCCGTCCATGAAATACCAGTAAACCCCGGGCCGGGCGGAGTCCGGAGGATTCACGAAGTGATTTTCCATCTCGTCCGCAGCCCCTGCACCGCCGCAAAGCACACACGGAACAACCGCCATTAGTATCTTCTTGAACATGTTGGTCTCTCTTTCTGGGTTCATGTGCCGGTTTCCGTGAGCGTGGACTGAAAGGGGATGCGCCTCTCATCGAGCGCCTTCTTCAGGATGGGCGTGACGTCGACCGCCACCTTGCCGTCGAGCGTGCGGTAGGTGGCACGGTTGATGACGACGCCCTCGATGTCGGTGCCGGATGAGGTCGGCGGCACGCCGATCCAGCGGGCCGACCAGTCCTCGGGCTTGAGTTTTCCCATGGTCCAGCGCGCGGTATCACTCCACGAGGAAACCGTGCCCTTGCCGTCCCGTCATCATCGACCATCAGGTTGTGATCGCCCGGCTTTCCCTGGGCGACCTTGACGTTGCCATTCTGAAGCACGAACGGCCCCTGCGGCTTGTCGCCGGTGGCCACCCCATACTGGCCGTCCCACAACGTGGCATACCAGTTGTACCAAAGCACATATTTGCCGGTCTTCTTGTTGTGGATGACATGCGGCCGGTAATAGACGCCGTCCGGCGGGTCCTTCAGCAGCTCGCCTTCGTATTTCCAAGTCACGAGATCCGCCGAGCTGTAGCAGCAGTAGCGGTTGTTCGGGTTGAAACCATCCGTGGTTCCATACACGGTGCCGTACAGGTAATAGCGGTCGCCGGACTTGTGCAGACAGCCGTCATGGGCATCCACAATCTTGCCATCGGTATCAAGCCGCGGAAGCCGGTTGCTGATCGTCGCCGGTGGTGCGGATGCTGCGTGGTCTTGAGCGGCAAGCCCGGTGTTCGAGCCGGCCATCAGCAGACCGAGACTGAATGGGACAACTGCGAATAGTCTCTTCATGAATAGTTCCTTCATGGGTAGTTTTGATCTCCAGATTTGGACGGGCATCGGACTGCCAGGGTATTGCGTTTCGGGTGAAAGCCGTTGAACCAGCCGGCAGCCGGACCGGAGGACTGAAAAAGAAGTTGGTTGGCTCGAGGGTTCATTCAACGCGCTCCCGGAGGCAAGTGTTCAATGAGATACCGAATGATGAGCATCCGCAGGTGGACCTCGGTGCCCTCGCCTTCATGCAGGCCGTGGTCGCGGTTGGGATAGGCGAAGTAGTCGAAACGTTTGCCCAGTTCGATGAGCCGGTCCACCAGCCCTTCGGTGATCTCGACGTGCGTGTTCGTCTCCCCGGTGCCGACGATGATGAGCAGGTCGCCGCGCAGCCCGTCGGCGTAAGTGATCGGTGCGCAGGTGCGGTAGCCCTCGGGATTGTCCTTTGGGGTGCGCATGTACGCCTCCTGATATTCCGCCCAGTAATACTGCGGTTGAGGCTTCGGCACCACGGCGATGCCCACGTGGTAATCGTCCGGCTTGCGGAACAGCGCGTTGAGCGTGTTCGAGCCGCCGCCGCTCCAGCCCCAGATGGCCACGCGCGAAAGGTCCACGACAGGACAGAGCTGCGCCAGCGCCTTCATGCCCGCGGCCTGCTCCTCGGTCGAGAGCGGCCCGAGGCTGCCAAACACCGCCCGCCGCCACGCCGCCCCGCTCACTGAAGACGACAAAGGTCTTGCCGCCGCCAATCCACTCAAGCCCGCCGTTCTCCATATCCACCCATGCGGGATCGGTTTCCGCGTAGGCTTTGGTCATCGCGCCGGTGCGATGGTTGGCGAGCAGGACTTCCCGCGCATCCCGAGAGCGGCTGAATTTATCGACCAGCACTTCGTCGGAATTCCCGGCCCAGCCCAATGGGTTGAGGTAAAAAGTTCCCGGTGTGTCGGCCAGCGCGATCCAGCGCGTGGGGCCGCCTTCCACGCCCACGACGCCGATGCGCAGCGTGGTGATCGGCCCGCCGATCCGTTCGACTCGGGTTTCCCTGAACGTGCGATACGTCGGGTCGCCGGGCACGAGGACCGCCCGTTTCGGGATGGCCGAGAAGTCTGACTGGACATAGGCGATCCACTGCCCGTCGGGACTCCAACTGGCGCGGCCGTTGTCGATGGCGCCGGGATCGGTGTCCTTGGTCAGAGGGATGGTCCGGCCGCCGGCAATGTCGTACACGATCAAGTCCGCGCCGCGCGACCCCAGCAGCCGCCGGCCGTCCGGCGAAAAGGCATGCGCATCAAACCACGCTCCGCGACCGGCCTTCACCGGATGTAACGCGCCCGTCTCCGGCTCATACAGCCAGTGATCGCTCCCGTCCTCTCCGCCGGTACTCTCCGTGTGGAGCAGGAAACGGTTGCCCGACGGCGCGCGCACGAATCCCCGGATCCTCAAGCGGTGCTTGGTGGCGGGAAGGAGGAGCTTCTCACCGGCAACCACGACCGAGCGTTGGCCGCTCGCGCAATCGTAGCGGACGATCTCCGCCTCCGACGCGCCCTCGGGCGTCTCCAGCCTCAGATAACCCGAGCCGTCCGGCAGCCAGGTCGCATGAAATGAGCGCATGCGAAACTCGTCCGCTTCGTAAATTGCCTTGATCCGAGGCTCGACTTGCGCAAGCACGCGAGCGCGTGCTTCCGCTGCGGGGCTGGCCGCGTGCGCCGGCCGGGCGAGCGCGAGGGGATAAGACTTCCCGGCCGTCGTGTCGAACTCCCAGGTCTGGTCACCGCACACGACCTTGCAGGGCAGGCCGGACTTGGAATGGATCACGGCGCCGGTCAGACGGCCGCCCTCCCAGCGCATCTCCACCTCGAAACCGCCCCGCGCGCAAAGGCCGGATACCTTGCCGGTCGGCCATGCCCTGGGCAGCGCCGGCAGCAGATGGATCCGGCCCGCGTGGCTCTGCACCAGCATCTCGCAGTAGCCGGCCGTCGCGCCGAAATTGCCGTCGATCTGGAACGGCGGGTGGGAATCGAACAAGTTCGGGTAGACGCCGCCGCCGCTCTCGCCGTAGATGACTTCCGTCTCGCGGACCACGTTGAGCAGGCTCCGCAGCATGGTGTAGGCGTGATCGCCGTCCCAAAGCCTGGCCCAGAAATTGATTTTCCAGGCCCGGCTCCAGCCGGTGCTTTGGTCGCCGCGGGCTTGCAGGGAAACCCGGGCGGCCTCGGCCAGTTCGGGGGTCGCCGCCCGCGTGATCTGGCGGCCGGGATGCAGGGCGAACAGATGAGAGACGTGGCGATGATCATCCTTGGGATCGTCTCTGTCGGTTTCCCACTCCTGCAATTGCCCCCAGCGCCCGATCTTCGGTTTGAGCAGCTTGTCCCTGAGCCCGGCGATGCGATCGCTGAAGTCCTTGTCATCGCCCAGCACATCGGCGGCCTCGATCGTGTTGGTGAAGAGGTCGTAGATGATCTCCTGGTCGTAGGTCACGCCCTCTTCTTCCGGGCCGTGCTCGGGGGACCAGCCCTCGGGGGTGACGAGCGTGCCGTCCGGCCGCCGTTTCAAGTGGTCCTCCCAGAACTCGCAGGCCTCCTTGAGCACGGGATAGGCGGTCTTGCGGAGATAGTCCTTGTCGCGGCCAAACGCGAAATGCTCCCACAGATGCTGCGCATACCACGCGCTGCCGGGCAGGTTCCATTTCCAATACGAAACGCCGCAGGCGTTGTTCATCGTCTGGACGGTCCAGCCCCTGACCTTGCCGTATTTCCTCCGCGTGTTCTTCGCGCTGACCTCGCGGATGCTCGTGACGTAGTCGATGAACGGCCGATGGCATTCGGCGAGGTTGGACGGCTCTGCCGGCCAGTAGTTCATCTCGATGTTGATGTTCGAGTGGTAGTCGCCGGCCCAGGCGGGCTCGTTGCTGTCGTTCCAGACCCCTTGAAGATTCGCGGGCAAGGACCCGGGGCGCGAGCAACTGATCAGCAGGTAGCGGCCGTACTGGCAGAACAAGGCTTCGAGCTCCGGATCGGTCGCCCGGTTCTTTGAATAGTCCTCCAGTCGGGCCAGCGTGGTCTTGGTGAGCAGATCCGGCGCGGTGGTTCCCACGTCCAGAGAGAACCGGCGAAAGAGCGCTTGATAATCGCGCACATGTCGCGCCGACAGAATCGCAACGGTATCCCCGGCTGCGGCATCCACGCGGCTCGTGACGGCCGCGTGCGGATGCGGCCCCAGCCACTGCGTGGTGTGATCCTGGAGGAAGTTCGTGCCCGCTCCCAGGATCAGGGTCACGCTGTCGCACCGGTCGAAGGCCAGGCCGGCGGCGGGCACGGCAAGGTTCCATGGGTTCTTGGCGCAGGCATCGTCGTTCTTGACCGTGAGCGCGCCGTTCTTCGTCAGCACGAGCACCTGGGCTTCGTATTCAAAGCCGTTCTCCAGCTTGCCCACCGCGGTGAGCTTGTTGCCATCGGCGGCAATGCGGGCCTGGTGCATGTCCGCAAGCTGCACGCGACCGGTTAAGGCGGCGGCCTTGTCGGCCGTCAGGTGGAGAACGATGACTCCATCGGGATGGCTGGCGAAGGCGGTGCGCTGATAGCGCACCCCGTTGTATTCGTACGTCACCTGATGCACGGCGCGATCGATGTCGAGCTCCCGCCGGTAATGGGTCACCTTGGAGAAGTCATGGCCGAGGTGGATGAGAATGTCGCCGAACGCCTGAGAGGAGCCCATGTCCTGGCTCTCATCATCCAGGCCCTCGACGGCCATCCGGACTCCGCTCCAGAGGCTGATCTCATTGAACTGGACCCGCTCGACCGCGGTGCCGCCAAAGAGCATCGCGCCCATGGGACCATTGCCGATCGGCAGGGCCTCCGTCATCCACCTCTCCGCCGGCCGATCGTACCACAGGCACAATCCGCCGGGGACGTCCGCCCGTACGGGGTCTTCCTGCGTGGACGCGCCATTGCCTGCCGGCGACTCGAGACCGAGCACGGTCGTCGCCGCATTGCCGCGATCGGCGGCAAGGTGCGCCCAGCGCATCGCCTCGGCGTAGTCCCTCGTGACACCCTTGCCATCGCGATAGCGACAGGCGAGGGAGCGCTGGGCCGGGATGTCGCCCCCAACGGCTTTGGCGATCAGCTCTTTCGTTGGGGGCGCGTCGTCTGCATGCGCAAGACGAACAGCCATGAGGGCGGTGAGGGACACGATGATTCGGAGCTTCAGCATATCTCTTGATCTCCTTCCGTCACTCACGACCACCGCTCCGGAGCTTCAGCCGATGCGCTTTGGCAAGCCCATCGAGCATCATCGTGACCAGCGTGCAACTCATGCAGTAGTCCTTGACGCCCAGCGGCAGGCCGGAGACCGAGTCGTAGTGCTCGTTGATGCCCTGCGTGATCGCGTTGGCGATGGTCTTGTCGCAGATGCCCGCGGCGAGGTCGTTGTGGCCGTAGGCGGCCAGGCCGCCGGCAATCTGGTAATTGGTCGAGGGCCAGACATCGCCTCGCCAGAACTCGCTGGATTTCCAGCGCTTGTCGGTGCAGTCCACGGTAGGCACCGGTAGCGGCGTCGGCAAGGGCCAGGACTTCTTCGCTGTTCGCCTCGAAGAGCGCGCGAAGGTCGACCTCGGCGCTCTTGCCCACAACGCCGTCGGTCGAGGCGCTCCCCTCCGCAGCGGCGAGTGCCTTTGGGAGCCAGGGCGCGAGCGTGATTCCGCCGCCGGCGATTTCGAGAAATCGACGACGTCTCATTGGGCGCCTCCCGGCAGCAATTCCTCGAGGAGTCCCGCCTCCAACTCCGCCGTTGGCGCAAAGGCCGGGGACTCGACATACGCAACGAGGCTGTGCATCAATTGCCACGCCTCGGGATGGTCCTGCAGCGCCGGCAGGTCGCTCGCGCAGACGAGCAACGCACCCGGGCCGACTTTGGTTTCGAAGAGCAGACCCAGCTTGTGGTTGCGGCCGAAGTTGTCGATGACGTGGATGATCGGGCGATAGTCGGCCGGAGTTTCGTCCAGGATGATCGGTCGCGCGTTCTTGACGAGCCGCCACCATTGCCAGTTGCTGTGAAACTCGGTCGGGAATTGCGCCAGCGCGGGGTGCGCCGGGTCGCAGAGGAAGCCTTGCGTGCCCGGCGCCGGCTCGAGCCCGCGGTCGATGGCACCTTTCGCGAACATAGGCCAGCACCAGAAGTCGGTCTGAAACGCGCCCTTCACGCAGTGCGCAAGCTCGTCATGCCGGGGAAAGAGCAGAACCTTCCCGCCGCCGCCCAGATGTTTCTGCGCCGCCGCGTCCAGACGGTCGGTGATGATGACATTGCCCGACGTCGTCGTTGCGACTTTCGGCGGATAGACCCAGAGGTCATAACTGTTCCGATACGAGGTGCCCTGGATGGCCGCCGTGAGCAGCAACTGCGTGGGCGCTTTGACCCGGTCAAGCGGCACACGAATCCGGCCGGCGGAAGAAACCTGGCCCTGGGTGATCGTCAGCGGCCCCAATGCGCCGGACGCAACGGCCGGACCTGCGCCCTCGCCGACGGTCCACGTCACGCGGGCGTCGCGGAGGTCGGCCGCGCCGTAGTGCGCGATCTTGATCTCGCCCGCGAGTGTTTCCTCGGTGGTCCACGTGTATTTCTCGAAGAGCAACAGGGGCACGGTTTCGGCGCAGAATTGCCGCCATCTCTCGGGCGCGATGACCCCCTTTGACTCCATGAACACGTTCAGCATGCCCACGAGCGCCGTACCCTGCCCCGGGAAGTCCTGCAGGTCGAGGAGCTGGAAGCCGCCGAATCCCGGCGTGCGCAGTGCCGTTTCAATCTCCTCCCGGTAGCAGATGGCCGACAACGCGCCCGAGGCGCGAACGAAATCCCCGGCCGAGGCCAGCATGTGCGCGGCCTCGAGCCGGTCGCGGAAGATCTCCAGGTTCCGCGCCTTCAGCACGCCGGTGTACCCGGGAAGCTCCCGGAAGTCGGGAGCGACCTCGTACTGCCCGACTTCATGACCGATGACCGGCGCGGGGACGCCGTCGATCGAGGCGCGGTAGTCGGTCAGCGTCGACG
>JBFZCA010000214.1:0-8681 GCA_041308205.1 Planctomycetota bacterium
CTTCGCGGCGCGGACGGTCGAGATCCTCTCCCGCTGCAGAGGCCTCATCGATGATCTGCGCGGCGCCGGCCGCGACGCCGGCGAGAGAGCGCGCGCGCACGACCGCATCGCCGCGGCGATCGAGCGCGGCGACGCTCCCGCCGAGGCGCTGTACCTCGAGGCGCGACGGCTCCAGCGCGCGCTGCTGCTTGCGCATCCGCTGCTCGATTTCGACACGCTGCTCTGCGCCACGCGCGTCCCGGGCAGCTTCAACCACATGTCCGACCAGTACATCGGCTGGTGGTCCCGGCCGGGCGGCGGCCTGTACCTGATCCGCGGCTGGAAGCGCGATGCGCCCGTCGCCGAGTGCATCAGCGGCGCCTTCGCCGAGCCGGGCAGCTTTCTCCAGCCCGTGCTCTCGTACGAGGGCGACCGGCTGCTCTTCGCCTGGTGCCGCCACTACCCCGCGCTCGCCGGCGAGCAGAACAAGCTCGACAAGCGCAACGTGCCCGAGGATGCGTTCTACCACATCTTCGAGATGCGCACCGACGGCGCCGGCCTCAGGCAGCTCACGCGCGGCAAGTACGACGACTTCGACGCGCGCTACCTGCCCGGCGGCAGGATCCTGTTCCTGTCGACGCGCCGCGGGCAGTTCGTGCAATGCGGGCGCGAGAGCGCCCGGCGCTCGGCGCTCGTCCCCGACCTTCCGGACGTCTACGTGCGCTGCGGCGGCGGCCCCGAGCGGCCGTGCGTCGTCTACACGCTCCACACCATGGACGCGGACGGCGGGGACCTTGCCGCCATCTCGCCGTTCGAGATGTTCGAGTGGACCCCCGCCGTGGCGCACGACGGCTCCATTCTCTACAGCCGCTGGGACTACATCGACCGCGACAACATGCCGTACATGGGCCTGTGGGCCATCAACCCGGACGGCACGAACGCGCGCGCCGTCTTCAAGAACTTCACCGCGTCGCCGCACTGCGTGTTCGAGCCGCGTCCCGTTCCGGGCTCCCACAAGATCATCTTCACGGCCTCGGCCCACCACGACCAGACCAAGGGCAGCCTGGTCCTGCTCGACCCGGGCATCGGCGCCGAGAGCCATCTCCCGATCGTGCGCCTCACGCCCGAGGTGCCGTTCCCCGAGATCGAGGGCTGGCCGCTCTCGTACTACGCCAACCCCTTTCCGCTGTCCGAGCGCTTCCACCTCGTGACCTGGGGCTGCGAGGGGACGCTCGCGCCGAGCGCGTCGGCCGGCTGGGACCGATGGCACTCCGTGCTCAGGCCCCCGAACGGCATGGGCCTGTACCTCCTCGACGCGACGGGCGCGATGGAGCTCCTGTACCGCGATCCCGAGATCTCGACGATGTACCCGGCGCCGCTCAGGCCGTCGCCCGCGCCGCCCGTCGTGCCGAGCCACGTCGCCTCGAACGGGCCGCAGGAGGGACGCTTCCTGCTCGCCGATGTGTACCGCGGCCTCGGCGCCGCCGCGCGCGGGCGGATCGCCGCGCTCAGGATCATCGCGGTGCCGCCCAAGACCCACCCCACCATGAACTACCCCGCCATGGGCATCACCCGCGACGACCCGGGCAAGTGCGTGCTCGGCACCGTGCCGGTCGAGGCGGACGGCTCGGCCTACTTCCGCGCGCCCGCCGGCGTGATCGTGTTCTTCCAGGCGCTCGATGCTGACGGCATCGCCGTCCAGACCATGCGCAGCGCCACTCACGTCCAGCCCGGCCAGACCCTGAGCTGCGCGGGCTGCCACGAAGGACGCAACACGGCGGCGCCGCAGAAGCCGGCGCTGGCCGCGCGCCGCGCGCCGTCGAAGATCGCGGTCGGCCCGGCAGGCTCCTGGCCGTTCAGGTACGACCGCCTGGTCCAGCCCGTCCTCGATCGGCACTGCGCAAGCTGCCACGCGCCGGGAGCCGAGGGCGCCGCGTTCGACCTCACGGCGGCCGGGTCCTACGAAGCGCTCGTCGCGTACGGGAAGCCGAGCCTTCAGGATCACGTGCTCGCGCGCTACCGCCAGGGCCGCTCGATCGAAGGGGCGGGCGCGGCGAACCAGAGCCCGCTCCTCGCCCTGCTCAGGGACCCCAAGGGGCACCACGGCGTCGCCCTGGACAAGGAGGCGCTCGAACGTCTGACGCTCTGGCTCGACACCTACGGCCAGCGGCTCGGCTCCTTCGACCCGGAGCAGGAGGCGCAGCTTCTCACGCTCCGCGCCGAGAGCGCCGCGCTGCTGATCGAGCGCCCGCCGGAGACGGCGCGGGCGGAGCGGACGGAAGACGAGATTGCCACGAAAGCTCGAAGGCACCAAGAGTCTCGGGTGCAACCCGAGCGCGCGGTAATTCACCGCTGATGCTTGGTGCCTTCGTGTCTTTGTGGCATCGTCCTTCCGTCTTCACCTGACCGGAGAGGCAGCCGCGCGTATGGAAGACGAGACTGCCGTGAAGGCTCCAACGCGCGACCGGGGTGCCGGCGTCCCGGCGGCGGCGCGCGGGCGCTAGGCCGGCTGACCGAGTCCGCTCGCGCTCTTGCGCATCGCCGCCATGTCGGCCGCATCGAGCTTCAGCGCGCCCGCGGCGGCGTTCTCGACCGCCTGCGCGGCGTTCCGCGCCCCGCACAGAACGTGCGTCACGCCGGACTGCGCCGCGGTCCACGCGATGACGAGCTGCGCGATCGTGCACTCGTACTTCTCGGCGAGCGGCTTCCAGCTCTCGAGCATCGCCAGGACCTTGCCGCGGTTCTCGAGCTTGTACCACGGGCTCCACGCTTCGTTGCCGCGCCACTCGTCCTTCTCGAACTTCCGGTCCATGCCCACCTTGCCGGTGAGAAGCCCCTGTTCGAGCGACATGTACGTGAGGGTCGCGATGCCGTGCTTCCTGCAGTAGGGCAGGATATCGCTCTCGGGATTCCTGAAGAGAATGCTGTAGCGGAGCTGGTCGCTGACCGCGTCGCCCGCGCGTCCATTCTCCTGCAGCTCGGGCAGCGACACGTTGGACACGCCGATGGCGCGGATCTTGCCCTCGTCCTTGAGCTTCGTCAGGCAGGCCATGGTGTCCGCGATCGGCGTCTTGTCGGGATCGATCGCCGGCCAGTGCGTCTGATAGAGGTCGATACAATCGACGCCCAGGCGCCCGAGGCTCTGCTCGATCTCCTCGCGGATGGTGTCGGGCCTGAGGCTGCGCCTGAGCACTCTGCCGTCGAAGGGGCAGAAGAACGAGCCGCGCGTTTCGCCGTCTCCGAAGAGAAGGCCGCACTTGGTGGCCAGCACGACCTTGTCGCGCCGTCCCTTGATCGCCTTCCCCACGACCTCCTCGCTGCGGCCGAAGCCGTAGGCGGGCGCCGTGTCGATCAGGGTCACGCCGGCATCGATCGACGCCTGAATCGCGCGAATCGACTCGGCGTCATCGGGGTCCTTGCCCCACACCTTGCCGCCGCCGGTGACCCATGTGCCCAGACCGATGGCCGATGCGTGAATGCCGGACTTGCCGAGTGCGCGGTACTGCATGCGTCTCTCCTCCATGAACCATGCGCGCGCGGCGGCTTCTGCGCGGCGCCCGCGCGCGGAGAGACCATGGTACGTGCGCGCGGCCGCTTCGGCAAGACGCGGCCGTTCGGGTCAGAAGCTGACGCCGAAGCTGAGCTGGGCGAGCCAGCCGTCGAAGTTCGTGCGGCCCTCGAGTCCGATCCTGGCCCGCCGGCCGATGTGCATATCCAGGCCTCCGAACAGGAAGCCCACGCGGTCCTCCTCGATGTCGCCGACCTCATCCTCGAACGAGTACCAGTCGTGCCCGTCGTTGAGGCTGAGCTCGCCGCTCAGGAACTCGAGGCCCGCGCCCGCGTACGGCGAGAGCACAAGGTCCCGGCCCGCCTCGAGGTCGAGGCTCGCGCCCGCGAAGAGCTGCCCGCGGAAGAGATCCAGCGCCATGTCCTCGTCCCACACGGCGAGCCCGTCCGAGACCAGCGTCTCGCCCTCGGTGTACGAGTACTGGAGCTGGCCGCCGAGGCCGAGCCGGAGCAGCTCGCACGGCGAGAAGCCGTAGCGCGCCCCGAAGCCCACGAGCATGCCGCCGCCGTCCTCGAACGGGTCCTCCGTGAATGCGTCTTCCCGCAGCTCGATCCACGTCCCGCCGAGCTGGCCCTCGAACTCGAACCCCTCGAGGTTGCACCCGGCCGACAGCGCGAAGTACGTCTCGCGCAGCTCCGATGTCTCGTGCATGTCGTACGGAATCCCGCCCGACATCACATCGTACTCGCTGTCGACATCGAACCTGCCGCAGCCGATGTCGAGGCCCGCGAAACCGCACACAAGGGGCGCGCGCAGGCCCGGCGCGCCGAAAGGAACCGCCTTGCCGCAGGGATTGCCGATGTACTGCCCGCACACGACAGCCGGCGCGGCGAGCACCGCAAGAACCGCAAGCTTCTTCATGGGCCGCCTCCTCGCAGTCCGTACCGCCTACACCCCTGTACACCCACTTTATCCTATGCGAGTTGCGCCCGTGCGGCAAGCCGCCCCCCTCCTTGACAGCCCGCCGCCGGCCCCGGACGATGGATTTCATGAGAAACCCGCGCCTGCCGGCGGCCCGCGCGGCCGCACATGCACTCCTCTGGTCATCCATCGCTCTGTCCGCGCCCTCCGCCATCGTCCGCGAAGACTGGTACTTTCGAGAAACGCTGCCGGCGATCGACGCGTGGGAGACGATTATCGGACGATGGGAGCAGGAAGATCCGGCCGCGAAGGATCCGCCCCTCTTCCCCGTTCCTTCGGACGGCGCTCCCGTCCTCTGGCCGAACCCGATTCCCCTCGCGCTCCTGCCGTTCGAGGACAAGGCCGAGCGCGTCGAGGTCGCGTGGGTCGACGGCAAGGTGCGCGTCACGCGCACGTCCGCGCGCGGCGCCCCCGCCGAGCAGCGCGTGGCGGCGGGCGCGACCGTGCGCGGCTATGCGCATCCGGGCGGCGGCGGCCATGATCACTGGTACCACGGCTGGGGGCGCGCGTTCGACCGCCTGACGAGCCTGAGACCCGTGCCGGCGCCGTTCGGCGTCGCCCTGGCGGCGCCGCTGGATCTGGTGCGCGGCGAGAACTTGGTCGCGCTGGCGATCACGAGCGTCGCCCCGGAGGAGCTTCGGCTCGACCTGACGCTCGCGCTGCGGACGCCCGATGCCCCGCCCGCCGTCACGGCCCGCGCCGTCACGATCGCGCCGCGCGGATCGGCCGCCGTCGAGCTTCCGGTCACCCTCGCGCGCGAGGGCGGCAGCGTGCTGCTCTTGTCGATCCGGCACGGCGAGACGACGTTCTCGATTCCGCTGTGCGCGCACGTCGAGTGCGTGTCCGACATCGCGGCGCGCGCCGGCAAGATCCTCGCGGACGCGCCCGACGAGGCGGCCGCGCGCGAGCTTGCCGCGATCGATGCCGCGGCGCGCGCGTGGAAGCCCGCCGACGGCGCGTGGCGCGCGCTCTTCGAGCGCGCGAGCGCGCTGCGCGAGCGGCTCCTCCTCGCGCGCATCGACTTCGACACGCTGCTCTTCCTCAAGCGCAAGCCCTTCGACTCGGAGCAGCCCTTCATGGACGCCCACCACCTGCGCAACCGGCCGGGCGGCGGCATCTACCGGCTCTCGCCCGTGCGGCCCGGCGGCGAGGTCGCGCCCGTCGTCGATTCCCTCGGCGAGGGCGTCTACCGCGACCTCTGCCTCCACTGGGACGCCGATCGGCTGCTCTTCTCCTTCGGCAACGGCTCCGACACGTGGGACGGGAGCCAGAGCTACCACATCTACGAGACCGACCCGGCCGGCGCGCGCGTGACGCAGCTCACGTTCGGCCCCAGGAACGACTGCGAACCCTTCTACCTCCCGCTCGGCAGGATCGGGTTCACGTCCGACCGCTCGCAGCATTACGTGATGTGCGGCGCCGACCGCCACGCGCCCAACCTCTTCGTCCTGGAGGCGGACGGCGCCGGACCGCGCCCGATCAGCCTGAACGTCTTCAACGACTTCAACCCGAGCCTGCTTCCCGACGGCCGCATCATCTACGGCCGCTGGGAGTACAACGAGCGCTCGGTCACCTCGCTCCACAACCCCTTCACGATCAATCCCGACGGCAGCATGATGGCGCCCTACTACGGCAACGCCACGATTCGCCCCAACGTCGTGATGTTCCCGCGGGCCGTTCCCGGCGGCACGCTCGTCATGGCGCTCTTCACCGGTCACCACGGCCAGACGCACGGCGCGATCGGCTGCATCGACACGGCTCGCGGCATCGACGGGCCGGACCCGCTCGCGATTCTCACCCCCGGGGTTCCGGTCATCGGCGAGAAGATCCAGGACAGCCGCAGGGGATGGTTCAGCGACCCGTGGCCGCTCTCGGAAGACACGTACCTCTGCGCCTTCACCCCGACGGTGCTCCCATGGCTCGAGCGCAGCTGGGCGCTCTACGTCGGCGACCGCCACGGCACGATCGCGCTCGTGCATCGCGATCCGTCGATCTCGTGCGCCGAGCCCGTGCCGCTCGTCGCGCGGCGCGCGCCGCATCCCTTCCCCGCGTCCCCGGCGCCGGAGGGCGCGGAGGCGCACCTCGTCCTCATCGATGTCTACGAGGGCCTTCCCGGCGTGCCCCGCGGCACGGCCGCGCACCTGCGCATCATCGAGGACCTGCCGCGCACCGAGGTCACGACGGCGAGCGTCATCGTGACCTCGGGGACGGGCATCTACACGATCAAGCGCGTGCTCGGCACGGTGCCCGTCGCGCCCGACGGGTCGGCGAGCTTCGTCGTCCCGGCCGACACGAACGTGTACTTCGAGGTCCTCGACGCGCGCCACCGCGAGATCCAGCGGATGCGCAGCACCGTGTGCCTGAAGCCGGGCGAGATCCGCACGTGCGTCGGATGCCACGAGCCGCGCACGACCGCGCCGCCCAACCGGCGCGGCACGGCGTGGAGGGGCGCGCCCGCGCGGCCCGCCCCTCCGCCCTGGGGCGCGGCGACGCTGAGCTACCTGCGCGATGTCCAGCCGGTGCTCGACGCCAGGTGCGTCGCGTGCCACACGCACGACCGCGAGGCCGTCAAGGTGATTCTCACCGGCGACCTCACGAACCAGTTCGCGATCGCGTACGAGGAGCTGCTCCCCTACCTCAGCGTCGCCGACGCGATGCGCTGGGATCACCCCGACGACGTCTACGCGCGGCCGCCCTACACCTACGGCTCCGCGGCGTCGCGCCTGACGAAGATCCTCGAGGCCGGCCACCACGGCATCGCCCTGACCGGCGACGAGTGGCAGCGGCTCTTCATGTGGATCGATGCGAACGCCGTGTACTACGACAGGTACCCGACGCCCCACTACGACAACCGCCAGATCTTCGCGGGCAAGGCAGGCGAGCAGCTCGCGGCGGTCTACGCCCGGCGCTGCGCGGACTGCCACGGCGAGTCCGACGGCCGCCGCGCGTCGTGGTGGCTCAGCATCAACCACCGCGACGTGACCATGAGCCGCATGCTCCAGGCGCCGCTCGCGGTCGAGGCCGGCGGCTGGGGCCGCTGCGACGGGACCGTCTTCGCCACGCGCGAGGACGCCGACTACAAAGCCGCGCGCGCGGTCCTGCGCGGGCTCTACGAACGGCTCCGGCGCTTTCCGCGCGAGGATCTCGCCTCGCTGGTCGGGACGGCCGCCCCCTACCGGGAGGCGGTCCTGCCGCCGCCCCCGCCGCGCCGTCCCCCCGCCCCCGAGGAACGCGTTCCGGACGGCTGGGTGCACCTGAGCGACCTCCCGTGGCTCTCGGCCGCCGCCGGCTGGTCCGCCAACAACGACAAGCTGCCCCGCCGCGACAGGGATGCAGAAGGCCGCAACTTCCGCGCCGGCGCGGGCGCCCGCCCGCGCGGCATCGGCACGCACGCGCCGTCGGAGATCGTCTACCGCCTCAACGGCGCCTACGCCCGCTTCAGCGCGACGGCGATCGCCGCCGAGAACGGCGGGACCGTCGTCTTCAAGGTGATCGGCGACGGCAGGGAGCTCTTCACGAGCGCCGTCCTGCGCGGCGCGGGGCAGGAGGCTGCCATCGACATCCCGGTCGGTGGAGTCGAGGAGCTGCGCCTCGTCGTCACCGACGCGGGCGACGGCTACAACTCGGACATGGCGAACTGGATCGGGGCGCGCCTGGAGAAGCGCCGGGCCGCGGACGCCGCGCGATAGCCCGCGCAGCGCTGAACGTTCTGCCCGAATCGAGACAGGCGCTCAGGAAGCGCGGCATGGCGCAATGCGTCAACGGGCTCCGAGCGGCCTGCTCCGCCCTCCGCGCCTCCGCCCCTCTGCGCTCTCTGCGAGAAACTCGGGCACTGAAGACCCTGTCGCAACAGCCCCCTTCCGGCCCCCATTGACAAGTCCGCGCGCACTATGAATCATCGGGGGACGCGCGCCGCACGACCGCTTGCGGAAATGCGGGTCCGCGCGCGGCTCCGGGAGCTGTTTCATGGACCTGATCGGCGAATTCAAGCAGCGCGCCGCCCGGCGGCGGCTCAGCGTCGTCCTTCCCGAGGGGAAGGACCCCCGCGTCATCAGCGCCGCGCGACTCCTCCGGGACCAGGGGATCGCCGCGCCGATCGTGCTCGGCAAGCCCGACGAGATCGCGGAGGCGACGAGGGCCGCGGGCGTGACGCTCGACGGCATCGCCGTGATCGACCCGCGCGAGAGCGGCGACCGCGCGCGTTACGCCGCAA
>JBFZCA010000215.1:0-14897 GCA_041308205.1 Planctomycetota bacterium
GGGGGGCAGTAGGCGGGCGGCGCGTCCGCGGCGCGGAGCGGCATGCCCCAGGGGATGAGGACGAGCGCGGCGGCGGCAAGAGCGCACACATGGCGGCAGCGGTGCATGGCGGTATCTCCTCGCGAAAGGGTTGCGTATCCGAGGCCGGTCGATATCTCAATTGTCGCGCGCGGCCGCGGGGGCCGTCAAGCGGCGGCGCGGGTTCCCCCGTGGCGCGCGTGCAGCGGCCGCGCACGTGGAGCGCGTCGCCGCCGATCCTTGTCGCGCCGGCATCTCCGCTCAGGGAACGCTCAGGCCGCACTTCCGGCACAGCGCCCACAGGCGGGGTCCGCTCTCGCCATCCTCCTTGAGTGCCAGGAGCGGATCGAGTTCCGTCCGGATCTGGCGAAGATCGAGCCGAGTACCCTGCCGCAACAGAATCCCTTCGACATCGAGCCAGTCGCGTTCGCGCGCAGCGAAAGTCTTGTACACGACCAGATCCTCCGCCGAGCAGGTTCGTATGCCGGCCGTGTCCGTCACTTGCCAGAACGAACTCCGAGCGACCGCGTTTTCTTCGAAGGGCATGGCTCCCAGAGCGACATCGAGCGGAATACCGTTCGCCGCCCGCAACAGGAGCACCCGGTATCGCAGGGCGAAATCCCGTGCATCGCGCCGGCGAGCCGCAAAGCGGGCGAGCAACGAGTCGACGAACGCGGCTTCGCGCCCGAACCCCGTGAGCAGGGTAAGATCCGCATCGTGCGTGTTGCGCGGGTCGCCCCAGCGCTGCACCGCAAGGCCGCCGATGAAGCAGAACCGCCACGACTCCCGGGTGCAGATCGCCTGCAGCTCGATCGCGGCATCGAGGACCTTGATCACCGGCGTCCGGCCCTGGCGAAGATCGCCTGTTGAATCACCAGACCGGAGGTTGCGTCCTCCTCGCGCTCGCCGCGCTGCTCAGGGCAGGCAAATTCCATGATCGCGCAGGCGGCTGCGGCGGAGTCCTCCTCGCGCATCGCCGCAAGCTCTTCCCGCCGCACCTGGGCGAGCGCGTGTGCGGCCGCGCGCCATTGCTCCATCCACATGCGCTGCTGCCGTGAGTCCATACACGCCAGTATATCCGTCACGTTCGATGGCGCCAAGGAGAGGCCGAATGCCGCGAAGGGAGTTCCGTCCGTTGCAGGGCTCCATGCGCGTCCCGCGGGAGGTTCTGCTCAGTCGAGCGACGGGAGCACGATCTCGCCCCGCGACTGGGCATCGGTGCGCTCGTAGCTCCCGAAGAACTCCGAGTTGCAGTCGAGCCACAGCGTCACGCGGTGAAAGTCTTCCTCCGAGCACTCGACGCCGTGGTGCGCCGGGCCGAGGTAGGGGAGAAGCTTCGAGGCCATGGCGCCGAACTTCCCCGGAACGGTGCGGCTGCCGCCGTGGACATCCGTGAGAATCGCGCCGTTCGTGACGTGGAAGTAGAAGCCGTACTCGGGGGCGAGGTTCGCATACGAGCGAGTCCAGCCGTGGGGCCCCTCGATCGCGCCCGAGAGGTCGAGCGCCTTCTTCTCCCTGTGGCACTCCGCGCAGTTGCGATCGAGCGCCGGCTGGACGAGCCTGACGAAGCTGAAGGGGTTCGAGCCGTCGGCGTCCGGTTCGATGCTCGACGGCGCGCGCGCGAAGGCGAGCGGCGCCGATGCGCGCGGCGGCGGCGTGCGATGCTTGTGCTCGTGGCAGCCCTGGCAGACGAGGCGCTCGCCCGGGTGGACGTAGGTGCCCGAGCGCATCGACTGGATGGCGAGCCCGCGGCGGTCGAGCGCCTGGAAGTAGATCTCCTTGCCCGGCGGCGCCTCGAAGTAGGCGCTGCCGTCGCGCTCGACCGGCACCGTGCCGAGCACCGCGCGCGCATTGGTCTGCTCGGCGATGCCGATGCGGGGCACGTTGGGCGGCGCCGTCGTCTTGGGGAGGACCTGCACGATCCTGAGGCGCGCCACCTCCGCGCCCGCGGGCCAGGCGAAATCGCTCTCGTAGACGTTGGCGAGCGCGATTGTCGCCGGCGGCGCCGTGCCGCCCGCGGCCGCGAGATCTTCGGCGGTCTGGACCGTGTGCGAGGGGATGACCGGCGGGCAAGGGCGGGGGCCGAGCGGCATCGGGCTCGCGCACGAGATCGCCGGGTCGCGCCAGATAAGCTCCTTGTTGCCCGCGCGGTCGATCCACCAGACGCCGCGGTTCCGGGCGGCGGCATCGTAGACGCAGAGGAAGTCGTCCTCGCCGAGCGGCCACGGCGTGCCGTAGGCCGAGTACGGGGGAATGGGCCGGCCCTCGGCCTCGGGGAACGGCGTCTCGGGCGTCAGGCGCGTGAGCTGCGCCATGGCGTTGTCGTCCTCGATGCGCGGATCGATCAGGACGAGCGAGCCGAACTCGTGGCCGTGGTGGGCGCCCGTCGACGCCGCGAAGAGCGGCGAGCCCGGCACGGCGCGGATGGCCATCTCCATCCACGGCCGGCGCTCGCGGCGCGCGGGGTAGTTGCCGTGGAAGCTGCGCGGGTCGCGGCCGTCCGGGAAGCAGGTCCAGATGTGATGCGCGATGTTCGTATCGCGGTCGATGTAGTCCCAGCGCGTGTAGACGAGCGTGCCGTCGCCGGCCACGCTCGGGTGCCACTCGTGCGTCTCGTGGTAGCTCAGCGGGATGATGTCGCCGCCGCCGGCCGTCATGCTGAAGAGCGCGTAGACCGGGCAGTGGCGCCCGCAGCGCAGGTAGCCGCCGCGGCGCGTCGAGACGAAGCAGACGCGGCCGTTCGGCAGGACGCACGGGTCGAAGTCGTCCCACGCGCCGTCCGTGAGCTGGACGAGATTCGTGCCGTCGGCATTGACCTTGAAGATGTGGTGGCTCACCTCGGGGCCCCAGAGATACGTCTCGGCGCCCTTGGTCTTTGCGTAGGCCTTGGCTTCGGTCCAGGCAAAGAGAATCGTCCCGCCGTCGAAGGAGACCTCGGGCGACAGGAACGCGCCGCCCGCGAGCTGTCGTCCCGCGAGGCGCCCGCGTTCGACGGCGGCGCGCTCGAGCAGATCGACGATCCGCGGGTTCTCCGTGAAGGGATCCTCGAGCACGAAGAGCGCGCCGCCCGGCCGCGCGTTGCACCCGTAGTACTGATCGCACATGTGGTAGACGCCGGCCGAATCGTGCCGCGTGATGAAGAGCAGCCTGTCGATGGCGAGGAGCGGGTTGGCGAACGCGATTCTCCTGAGAAGCGCGCGGGCCTCCAGATACCGCTCGCGGCGGGCGTCTTGCGAACTCTCGCACTCGGGAGCCTGCGCCGCGACGCGCGCGCCGAGCGCCTCGAGCTCCGCCTTCAGCGCGTCGAGCTTCGGCGCGGGGCGCACCGCTATCCGCGTAAGGAGCATTCGCGCGCGCGCGACGACCGCGGCCGCATCGGCCCGCGGATCCTCGGCCAGCCATTGCGTCCGGACCGCGGCGCGCAGGTCCGGCCCGACATCGCGAGCGCCGCCGGCGGCGCTCGCGGAGATCGCGCCTAGAAAGAGTGCGGCGAACGCGCGCGCGTAGACAGCGGAGGCTCGGGTTCTTCGCATACTCTTCATGATAAACCACGATGCCGCGCCGTTCGAGCCGTCCGGCCCGGCCGGCGCCGCGATTCTGCGCCGATCGGCTATAATCGAACCATGCTCATGTACATCGATCCCGGCACGGGGGGCGCACTGTTCTCGAGCCTGCCGGCGCTGCTCGCCGCGATCGGCAGCGGCGTCGTGGTCGTGTGCGGGTTCGTGATCCGGCCGTTTCGGCGCTTGCTTGCCCGCGTGTGGGCCGCGGCGGCCGGGAAGAAGCGGGCCGAGCCCCCGGCGGCGCAATGAACGCGCGGCCGCGTGTCCGCCTGCGGACGCTCCCGCGGAGGTCGTTCTGCGCGGCGCTCGGGGCGGGGCTCGCGCTCGCGGGCTGCCAAAGGAAAGAGAACGCCATGGGGAAGCGCGGCGCGGACGCACGGCGCGTCGTCGTTCTTGGGCTCGACGGCGTGGATCCCGCGCTCCTTGCGCGCTTCCGCGGCGAGGGCATGCTTCCCAACTTCGATGCGCTGGCGCGCGAGGGCGGCTTCGCGCCGCTCGCCACTTCGAATCCCGCGCAGAGTCCCGTTGCGTGGGCGACGCTCGCAACGGGCGTCAACCCCGGGCGCCACGGCGTCTTCGACTTCCTGCATCGCGATCCGGAGGAGTACCGCCTGTTCCTGAGCATCACGCGCCCCAAGGGCCGCAGCCTCACGGGAACGCCGGTCTTTCAATCGCCGCTCGCGGCCTCGCCGTTCTGGGAACAGGCGGCCGCGGCGGGCGTAGCCGCCCAGGTCCTCAGGTGGCCGTTGACCTTCCCGGCCGGCGGCAAGGCGACGGTGCTCGCGGGCCTGGGCACGCCCGACATCCAGGGCGGCCTGGGAAGGTACACGCTGTACACCAGCGATGCCGCCCTGGCCAAGATCGAGCGCCGCGGCGAGACGATCGTGCTCGGCCCGGCTGCAGGCGGCGTCCACGCGACCGTGATCCGGGGGCCGCGCACGACGGGGGACGGCGTCGTGACGCTGCCGCTCGCGATTTCGCCGCGCGCGGGCGAGGTCGCGCTCGAGTGCGCCGGCAGCGCGCTGACGCTCAAGGAGGGCGCGTTCAGCCCGCGTCTCTCGTTCACGTTCTCGGTGGGGCTCTTCAAGAAGGTGAAGGCGACGGCGCAGTTCTTTCTCGTGCGCGCGGCCGATCCGCTCGTTCTCTACCTGTCGCCGCTCGGCATCGATCCCGCCGACCCCGTGTTCCCGATAAGCAGCCCCGCCGATCACGCGCCGAAGCTCGCCGCGGCGCTCGGCGCGTTTCACACCCTGGGCATGACCGAGGACATCAACGCGCTCAAGGACGGCGTCCTCTCGCCCGCGGCGTTTCTCGCTTCGTGCGAGGAGGCCATGGCCGAGAACGAGAAGCTCCTCGCCCACGCCCTCGCCGCGCAGGACCGGGGGCTCGTGTGCGCGGTCTTCTTCACGCCGGACCGGATTCAGCATTTCTTCTGGGCGGGTCTCGATGCCGAGCACCCTTTCAACAAGAAGGCCGCGGGAGGCGGCGGCATTCTGGGTCACACGCAGGCATTCCACGCGCTCGGCGCGCGGCCGATCCGCGACTGCTACGCCCGCCTGGACCGCCTCGCCGGCACGGTGCGCGCGGCGCTCGGCCCGAACGATCTTCTTCTCATCGTGTCCGACCACGGCTTCACGACGTACCGCCGCGATTTCCACGTCAATCGCTTCCTGGTCCGGGAAGGCGCCATGGCGCTCTCGGAGGAGGTGGGGAGGGAAGGCTTCGCGTCCGTCAGATGGGACGCGACCTCGGCCTACGCGTGCGGTTTCTCGGGCATCTACATCAACGTGGAAGGCCGCGAGAAGCAGGGTCCGGTGAAGCCCGGCTACGCAGTGTCGGCGGCGGGCGAGCTTGTCAAGAAGCTCAAGGCGCTCGAGGATCCGGCGACGGGCGCGAAACCCGTGCGCAACGCCTGGCTGCGCCACGAGATCTACAAGGGGCCGCACGCGGCCGAGTCGCCCGACATCGTGCTCGGCCTCGAGCCCGGCTACGAGTTCTCGTCCGAGACCGCGCTCGGCGGCTGCCCGCGGGAGCTCTTCGCCGACAACGACCGCCCCTGGAGCGGCACGCATCTCTGCGACCCCGCGGCCGTGCCGGGAATTCTGCTCGCCAACCGGCGCATCGCGGCCGGCGCGCCGGGCGTGCTCGATCTTGCGCCGACCGTGCTCGCGGCGCTCGGCCTTCCCGTTCCGGAGGAACTGGAAGGCAGGAGCTTCCTGTGACGCGGGGCCGCACGCACGCACCGCGCGCCCGTGCGGCAACGAGACTGCGCCGCCGCGATGCGCTGGCGCTGCTTTCGGCGCCGTTGCTCGGCGCGTGCGCGAAACGCGCCGCCGAGCCCGTTGCGCGCCGGCCCCACATCGTGCTTCTCGTCGTCGATGCGCTCAGGCAGGATTTCGTCGGGTGCTACGGCGGCGAGGGCGGCGCGACGGCGGCGATCGACCGGATCGCGGCCGAGGGCGTGCGTTTTGCGAACGCCTACGCGAACGCGCCCTGGACGCTGCCCTCGCACGCGTCGCTCTTCACGGGCCTGCCCCCGGAGGTGCACCGGCAGACGCACGCGGCGGTCGAGGAAACGGACGGGCGCATCGGAATTGCGGCCTCCGCGCGGCTTCCCGGCCGGTGCGCGACCATGGCCGCGACGCTGAAGGAGCTCGGCTACCAGACGGTCGGCATCAGCCAGAACCCCTGGGTGGGCGCGCTGAGCTCGCAGGATCACGGCTTCGATTACTTCTGGGAGCTGGGGCGGACATCGGGCCTGCCGTTCCCGGAGCAGCAGGGCGACGACCTGCGATTCCACAGGGTCACGTACTTCTTCAGGAAATTCCTCGAGCTGCGGCGCGCGCCCGCGCGCCCGCTCTTTCTCTTCGTCAACTACATCGCCTGCCATCTCCCGTACGATCCGCCGGAGCTTCACCGCCAGCGGTTCGTGCAGGGGCCGGCGCCGCGGCGTCTTGCGGAGGTCGAGAGCAACAACTGGCTGGTGAAGAAGGAGCGCGGCGAGCTCGACGAGGGCGCCGTCGCGGGGCTCGAGGAGCTCTATCTCGCCGAGGCGGCGTACGCGGACGCAGCCGTGGGCGAGCTGCGCGCGGCGCTCGAAGCGGCGCGGCTTCTCGACGACACGCTGCTCATCGTGACCTCTGACCACGGCGAGTGCATCGGGCACCACGGGTTCTTCGACCATCAGTTCAATCTGTACGAGGATCTCCTGCGCGTGCCGCTCGTCATGCGCCACGCCGCGCTCGCGCCGGGCGCCGTGTGCACGGACCCGGTCCAGCTCTCGGATCTTCTCCCGACGGTGCTCTCGCTCGTGGGCAAAGACGAGGTGCGCGCGCGGCTTGGGCTTGCCGGCGCGCCGCTCCTCCATGCGAAGGGGCCGGCGCAGATTCCTGCGCGGCCGCTTTTCTTCATGTTCAGGCGCGGCTCGCGGGTGCTCGCGAAATGGAAGGATTCGATTGCTCCCGAGACTTTCGCGCGGCTCGACCGCGATCTCTTCGCGGTCAGGGACGGCGCCACGAAGCTCGTGCTCGCAAGCGACGGCGAAGCGGAGCTGTACGACCTCGGAAGCGACGTGCGCGAGGAGCGGAAACTGGCGCTGCCCGAGAAGGAGGCGGCGCTGCGCGCGCTGCTCGCCGGGCGGTACGCGGGCGCCGGCGTCGGTTTTCCGGGGGCGTGAGGGGAGGCACGCGATGGCGAGATGGCGGCGGCATCCTCTCGTGACGGCGGTGTGCATCGCGCTCGGCGCGGCGGCGGTCGCGTTGTTCGTGCTGGCCCCGGCCCCGCGGCCGAACATCCTGCTCGTCTCGGTCGACACGCTGCGCGCCGACCGCCTCGGCTGCTACGGCGGCAACGCGGCCGCAAGTTCCGTGCTCGATCGCCTCGCCGCGGCGAGCGCCGTCTTCAGGGCGGCGTACACGCCGCGCGGAGAAACCGCGCCGAGCCTTGCAACGCTCCTCACGGGCCTGAATCCCTCGCATCACGGCGTCCTGCGCAACGACTGCCGCATGCGCGAGGGGATCGCGACGCTGCCGCGGCTTCTGGCCGATGCCGGCTACGACACGGCGGCGTTCGTCGCCAACCGCGTCATTCCGATCGCGAAGCTCGACCGCGACTTCGCGTCCTGCCTGTGCACGCACGCCGAAGGCGCGCCGCAGTGGCAGTGGGATGAGGCCGCGACGGCCGCGGCGGTCGAGTTTCTCGCGGCTGCGGGGAAGCGGCCGTTCTTCGCATGGGTGCATCTCATGGATCCTCACAGCCCGTATCAGGCCGGGCCGGAGGACCGCGGCAAGTTCGCGGCGGGGCCGTCGAGGATCGATGGCTCGCGCGAGCAGCTCGAGTTCCTCTCTCGCGCGGCCGAGCCGCTGGACGAGGAGGACCTGCGCGCGGTGCGCGCGCGGTACGACGAGGAAGTCGCGGGCTCGGACCGGAGAATCGGCCGGATCCTCGACGCGCTCGATGCGCGCGATTTCGCGCCGCGCACGATCGTCATCGTCGTCGCCGACCATGGCGAGGAGCTCGGCGACAGGCAGCGGTACTTCTTCCATTCGCTGTCGGTGCATCGACCGGTGCACCGCGTCCCGCTCATCTGGCGCGCGCCCGGCCGTGCCGCGCGGTCGATCGATGCGCCCGCGAGCGTCGCCGACATCGCGCCGACGCTCGCCGCGGCCCTTGCGTTCGTGGTTCCGCACGCATGCGACGGCGTCGATCTCGCGCCGCTGCTTGGGGGGCGCCGGCTCGCGCGGGATGCCGTGTTCACCGAGTACGAGAACGCCATCGCGGGCGTCTTCACGGCACGGCATCACTTCATCCACAATCCCGACGGCGCGACGCTGCCCCTCGGCGCGGGGCTCGACGACGGCGCCGGCGGCGCGGGGCCCTTCAGGTTCAAGGTCGCGCGGGCCGAGCTCTACGACATTGCCGCCGATCCGACCGAGCAACGGAACGAGGCCGATGCGCGCCCCGAGATCTGCGCCGAGCTTCTGCGGCGGATCGAGGCCTACCTGGCGGGGCGCACGTTCCTGGAGCCCGATGTCATCATCGACGCCGCGGTCCGCCAGCAGCTCAAGGAGCTCGGGTATCTCTAGCGCCCGACACCCGCCGGCGGCTCCCGCGGACACGCCGCGCGCTCTCGAACTTCGCCCGCGTTTGGAGTACTCTGTTCGTGCGCGCGGCGCGGAACGCGCGCGGATGCGGAGAGCACGATGCGCATACAGAACCTCGTCGTCGACGGCTACGAACGAGTGGTGCGGGCCGAGGATCCGGCGCGCGGTTTCCTCGGCTTCGTGGCGGTGCACGACACGACGCTCGGGCCCGCGCTCGGCGGGCTCAGAATGTGGCCTTACGCGCACGAGCGCGAGGGGCTCGCCGACGTGCTGCGCCTCGCCGAGGCGATGACGTGGAAGGCCGCCGCGGCCGGCCTCCCGCTCGGCGGCGGCAAGGCGGTGATCGTGGCCGATTCGCGGAACGGCAAGACGCACGAGCGGCTCGCGGCGATGGCCGAGGTCGTCGAGATGCTCGGCGGCGCGTACATCACGGCCGAGGATGTCGGCATCAACGCCGAGGATCTCGAGCTCATGCGCGCGCACACCTCGCACGTCACGGGGCTGCCGCGCGAGGCCGGCGGCAGCGGCGACCCCGCCCCGTTCACGGCCCTGGGCGTCTTCGAGTCGATCAAGGTGTGCCTGGCCGAGGCGCTCGGCAGCGCCGCGGTCAAGGGCCGCAGGTTCGCGATCCAGGGCCTGGGCAACGTCGGCACGCAGCTCGCGCGGCGGCTGGTCGAGGCCGGCGGGCGTGTCGTCGGCGCCGATGTGCGCGCCGAGAAGGCCGCCGCGGCCGGCGCGGCGCTCGGCATCGAGATCGTCGAGCCCGGCCGGATCCTGTTCGAGCCGTGCGACGTCCTAGCGCCGTGCGCGCTCGGCGCCGTCATCTGCGAGGAGAGCGTTCCCGGGCTCAAGGCGGCGGTCGTGGCCGGCGCCGCCAACAACCAGCTCGCCGGGGCGCGCGACGCCGCGCGGCTCAAGGACCGCGGCATTCTCTACGCGCCCGACTTCGTTATCAACGCGGGCGGCCTCATCAACATCGCCGTCGAGATAGAGCCCGCCGGCTACCGCGAGGAGGAAGCGGTGCGCAGGGTGACGGCGATCGCCGGCACGCTCAGGCAGGTCCTGGCGCGCGCCCGCGAGACGGGGACGACGCCCGATCGCGCCGCCCTCGCGCTCGCCGAGGAGCGCATCGGGCAGGTGCGCGCCGCCAACCACGCGTGACGCGCCCGCAGGCGGCGAGAGGAGATGACGCATGCGCGTGCCTTCATGGTGCGGCGCGGCGCTCGTGTGCGGAGCGCTCGGAGGGGCGGCGGCGTTCGGGGCGCCGGAATGGATTCGAGGGGCATCGGACGCGGACGGCCTCTCGTGGGGAATCCGCGGCGGCCTCGTGTGGGGGATTCCCGTCGGCGTGCGGCCGGTGGGCGGGCCGCGCGGGCTCATCCGGCTGCGCTACCCGACGCTGCCCGAAGGGAAGCTCGATCTTATCAACTTCATAGCCGTCGAGCCCATCGTGAAGGGAGTGCGCGGGTTCAGCGAGCTCGAGCGCAGCCGGCTCGACGACGCGCGCGGCCTGCGGCTGTGGGCCGAGGACCCGCCCGGGCCCGGCGGCGAATCGAGCGGGAAGGACCTCCGCGGGCGGCTTTTCCGAGAGGCCGGGGGCGGGGAGAGCCTTGCGGTGCTCGTGCGCGTCGAGAAGTTCGCGAACGGGGCGCACGTGACGCTCGCCGTGACGCACCGGAACGACGCTCCCGGCGAGATCGAGCTCGCGGTCCGCGCGGAGTCCGACAGCGCGCCGCTCCAGTACTGCGTTCTGACGGCGACGATGGGCAACAAGGCGCGCGCGCGACTCCTGTGGCTCAAGGGCGAGGTCGCGAGCAGCCTGAAGCTCTACCCCGAGTACAAGGACGACGGATTCGCGCCGCACGTCGTCGTCGGGCTCGATCGCCTGGCGCGCACCGCGGCCGGCGACGTGATCGCGGCCGTCACGACCGACGAGACCGATCCCGCGGCGGTGACGCCGTTCCCGGGACGCGCGCACTGGCGCTACGCGGGCTTTCCCGTCACGCAGTACTGGAGGAAGCCGGCGGGCGCGCGGCGCGACGACCTCCACGTCGCGGTCAACGGGCGCTTCATGTACTGGATGTCGCGCCGCCCCATCCCGGGCGGCATCGCCTTCGAGAACTTCGAGATGCGCGAGCGCTTCCACGCGGGGCAGCGCTTCGTCTTCGGCATCACGCGAAAGACGCCGAGCGAGCTCGGCATTGCGGCGCCGCCGCCGCGTTGAGGAACAACGGCCGATGAGCTTCGTCCAGTACCTGGAATTCGCCGGCGTCATCCTGCTCGCCGTCGCGGGCGCGGTCGCCGGCCTTCGCACGTCGCGGCTCAGGCCGCCCTGGTGGCTCGCCGGTTTTGTCGTGCCGGTGGCGTTCTTCGCCGCGATGGCATTGGGGAGATGGGTGCCGCGCATCGCAGCGCTGCCGCCCTTGTGCTGGATTCACCACGGCCGCACCGAGCTCGTTGCGGCCGCCTTCATGGTGCCGTACGCGTTCGCGACGCTCGCGCCGAAGCTGCCGCGCCGGCGGGAACGGATCTTCCTGTCGGCGGCCGCCGCGATGGTCGTCTGCTCGTTCTGCGTGCTTCCATTTCTCCTGCCGGCGCTCCTTCACGGCCGCTTCGCGGCCATGGCGACGGTCATCGACCGGCACGGGGTGTGCATCCAGCACACGGACTACACCTGCGGCCCGGCCGCCGCGGTGACCGCGCTGCGATGCGTGGGACTGTCCGCCGCGGAGGGCGAGATCGCGATTCTAGCGCGCACGAACCCGATCGATGGCACGGATCCCGACGTGCTCGCGGCCGCGCTGCGCGCGCGGTACGGCGGGGCGGGGCTGGCGTGCGAGTTCAGGTTCTTCGAATCGCTCGACGAGCTGCGCCGCGCGGGGTTGACGATCGTCCTCGTCAAGCTGGGGTTTCTCATCGACCACTACGTCGTCGTCCTCGAGGTCGGCGACCGGTTCGTGCTCGTCGGCGATCCGCTCGCCGGCAGGTGCCGCCTCGCGAACGCGGACTTCATGGCGCGGTGGCGTCGCACGGGAATCGTGCTCTCGCGGGCCGGCGCCGGCGGGAGGTGACCTTCCCGCGCCCTCCGCGCCGCGCCGCCCGGGCCGGCGCATGAAGAAAGGGCCCGGGTCGCGACCCGGGCCCCGAGACGTCGTCCTGCGTTCGGCCTCGCTACTGGCACTGCATCTCGCACGCCGGGAGGGTGTTGACCGTATCCGGGAAGTTCGGGGCGCCGGCGGCGTAGGGCGTGCATGCCGCCGGAGTGCCTTCCCTGGACGAGACGATGCTGCCGTCGGGCGCGTTCATCGCGCCGCTGGCGAAGAGGTACCCGAGGATCTTGATCGCATCGGCGATGTCGAGCTTGTCGTCGTCGTTGGCGTCCGCGGCCTTCGCACAGCCGGGCGGCGGCTTCGTCCCGCCTCCGAAGAGGTACCCGAGCAGCGAGATCGCGTCGGCGATGTCGATCTTCGCATCGTTGTTGGTATCGCCGATCCTGACGGAGATGAGATCGGGTTCGACGCCGCCCTCCCGGATGATGTCGAAGTACTCGAACTCCGCGCGCGCGGTCGCGCCCGCTGCGCCCCACGTCTTGACGAACAGGCCGGCGAACGAGGGCGGCGAGAGGAAGGGCGAGGCCAGCGTCGTCGCGAACTGCCAGTCGCCGCCTTCCGGCTTGAGGAAGAAGTAGTACAGGTCGCACTCGCGGCGAATTCTGAGCGTCACGGTCTCGGCGGCGCTGACGGCGTCGTGGATGGCATTGAGGCCGCTGTACTCAAGCAGCACGTTCGTCGACATGTAGGGGCCCCAGAAGATGAGCTCGCTTATCCCGAAGCCGACGGCGAGCCCGTACTGGAAGGGCTCGTTGCCGAGGCCCAGCGTGTTGTACTCGGTCAGCGTGAGCTTTGTCTCGATGGTGAAGTCTCCACCGAGGTCGTCGGGCAGCTCGGCGGCCTGGACGCGCATCTGGGGAGCGTTGTCGAAGCCGGCCCAGCTATCGTAGACGACGCCGCCGTCCGTCGTGCTCTTGACCGCCAGCTCCAGGTTCTTCGCGCCGGCGTCCCCCACGATGCCGAAGGGCGGCGGATCGGTCGCGAGCGGATTGAAGAGCTCGCGCGGCGGCGTCTTGAGCGGCAGATCGTCGATCGTGTCGACCTCGAAGCTCTCGAACATGGCGCCCCGCTCGATGACATCGAGGTCGAACGTCACCGCGACCGGCGCGGCGCCCTCCATCTCGGCGGTCACGGTGACGGTCTGCGTGCCTGCCGCCGCCGGGGTCACCGAGTAGATCCCCGTCGCGGTGTCGAAGGCGCCGATGGGCGCGACGGTGACGATCGTCGCCTTCGGCGTCCCGGCCATGTAGCGCAGCCGCTTGGCGAAGAGATCGCCCACCGTCGCTCGATTGACGGCATCGGGGCAGAGATCCTCGAGCACCGGCGGCTCGACGCGCGGAACGCCCGCCTGCAGGTAATCGAAGCTGGCCGATACGGCGGGACTGGCGCCCCAGTTCTTGCTGCAGAGCCCGATGTGCCGGACGAGCTCGCCGGGGAAGGTCAACTGGGTGTATTCCAGCCACGCATCGCCGAAATCGGTCTTGTACAGGAAGAGGTAGGTGTCGCCGCGGCGCTCCAGGCGCAGGCTGAGCTCGCTCGGCGCGCCGAGCGCGACGACATGGTAGCCGAGGCCCGCCCGCTCGAGCTTCAGATCGCCGAAGTTGCGGTAGGGGCCGAAGAAGAAGCCGTCGAACCCCGAATCATCGAATCCGACGTAGATGCCGACATGGAAATCCGTGGGCGGGTCGGGCACGGTCGCCGGCGCGGTCAACATCGTCTCGATGAAGAAATCGCCGCACGTGGGCAGGTGCGCCTCGATGCGCGGCATGTAGTCGAACCCGACCCAGGTGTCGAAATTGGTCACGCCGTCCGTGCCGATCCCGTCGTGGGCGAGCACGGCCCACCCGTCCGTGAAGTTCAGCGTCGGGCCGGGGTTCGGCGTGGTGAGCATCAGGCCGGCCGCAAGGTCCGGTCCGTCGAAATCATCGCTGAATTCGTTCAGGACCGTCACCTGCAGGGTCGTCGAGTCGGGGGCGACCATGTTCGTCGCCGTCACCGTGAACGTGAAAGTCGTGCCGAGGTCGGCGGCGGCCGGCAGCCACTCGATGAGGCCGGTCGCGCTGACCGACGGCGCATTGGCCGGCGCGGGCGATGAACTGATGGTCCAGGTCGGGAGCGGGAATCCCTTGAGCAGCACGGTCTGCAGGCAGAAGGGCATGTCCGGGATGGCGGTCGCGGGCGCCGCATCGACGAGCTCGGGCGCAATGCTCTCGGGGTCGCCGAGCTTGAAGTAGTCGTAGACCGCGCGGCCCGGGAGCGAGGAGCCCCAGCTCTTGCCGACCATCCCGACGTAGTTCACGATCTGGCCCGGACACGAGGCCTTGTGGAGGACGGCCCACGCATCGGCGACGTCCTCCCTGTAGAAGAAGGTCACGTCGTCCTTGATTCGCTCGATCTTCAGAAACACTTCGGCCGCTCCCGAAGCCGTGTAGACGTTTGCGGGCGACTGCGGGCTGCGATCCCCGACGCGCTCGCAGAAGACCAGGTTCGGGGTGGCGGTGGTGGTGTAGAACCCGTAGAACCAGCCGTCGATTGGGCCGCCCGCCAGGTCCTGGTACTCGACGATGAGTCCCATGTGAATGGCCTGGAAGCCCGACACCGGCTCGACGAGCGTCACGCGCGTCTCGATTAGGAAGTCCTCGGCGGTCTCGAACTCGTTCGTCCGCAGCCGCGGCGCGCGGTCGACCCCGACCCACGCGTCGTAGCTGCCGGCCGGCATGTAGAGCTCGAACTCGCTGCCGGTGAGCGTGCCCGTGGGCCCCGCCGACGGCACGTACCACTGCCAGCGCGCATCGAACGTGTCCTCGTCGAACTCATCGAGAAACGCCGGCTGGCCGGCGATCGCGATACCTGAAAGAAGCAGTGCAACTCCGAGAACAACGTGTTTCATGGACGCCTCCTTTGCGAAACCGTCTCCGAGAGACAACTCCTGTCGCCGACGCCTTGCGGCGCGCCTTCACATGAACGAAAGCCCTGCCGCAGCCTCTCGAATACCTTCATGATACCAAGACCGTGCTGTCGAGGAAAGCGCTTTTTTCCGAGTCGCCGCGGCGGGTCCGGCCGGCGTCGGGTCCGCCCGCCGGCCATCACGGCCGGGCGCACCC
>JBFZCA010000216.1:0-3496 GCA_041308205.1 Planctomycetota bacterium
CGCCGGCGCGCGCGGCAGGGAGCGCGCGATGGGCCAGCTCACGTTCGACGACCTGCTCGGCGCGCAGGGCACGCCGGCAGCCCGCATCGACACCTGTCCCGACGTCCCGCCGTGGACGGAGCTGCAGAAGCTCGCGTTCGAGAAGGAAGTGCTGGGCCTGTACCTCACCGGGCACCCGCTCGCGCGCCACCAGGAGCTCATGACGTCGCTCAGGACCTGCGCGCTCGCCGAGGTCGACGGCATTCCCGCGGGCCGCGCGGTCCTCGTGTGCGGGCAGGTCGCGGCGGTGCGCTCCCTGACGACCAAGAAGGGCGACCGGATGGCCTTTTTGACGCTCGAGGACCTGACCGGATCCCTGGATGTCGTCCTGTTTCCCGAGGCCTACCAGCGCGGCAAGGACACCGCCGTGCCGGAGCGGAACATCTTCATCCGCGGCAAGGTCGATTCCCGCGACGAGAAGCGCTCGCTGATCGCCCAGGACGTGATCTCCTTCGAGGACGCGCCCGCAACGCTCGGCCGCGTGGTCACGATCACGCTCGATGCCAAGGAGACGACCGAGCAGGTCCTCTTCGCGCTCAAGCGCGTGCTGGCCGACCACCCGGGCGCCTGCCCGGTCAACCTGATCTTCCGCCGCAACGGCAAGGACAAGACGCTGCCGCTCGGCCCCGAACTCGGCGTCAACCCCGGGAGCGCGTTCCTGCACGAGGTGAACGAGCTGCTCGGCGGCGCGTGCGCGCGGCTGCATCCGACGCAGCCCGAAGAGCACGCCATGGTCGCCTGAGGCTGCCCGGAGCACGCGATGGAGCGGCGCGCGATCGACTCGATCCTCGACGGAAACCTGGCGTCGGTGCGCGCCCGGATCGACGCGCGCTGCCGCGCATGCCGGCGCGACCCCGCGACGGTGCTGCTGCTGCCCGCGACCAAGTACGCCGGCGTCGAGGTCATCCGCGCGCTCCTCGGGCTCGGCCTTCGCGAGTTCGGCGAGAACCAGGTCCGGGACGCGGAGCGGAAGGCGGCCGCCCTCGGGCCCGGCATCGAATTCCACATGATCGGCCACCTGCAGCGCAACAAGGCCGCCAGGGCGCTCCGGCTGTTCCGCGCCATCCACAGCCTGGACTCGCTGCGGCTGGCCGAGGAGATCGACCGCCGCGCCGCGGGCCGATCCGTGCGGGCGCTTATCGAGGTCAATGTCGCCGGCGACGAGCGCAAGCACGGATTCGCTCCCCTCGAAGTCCTCCCCGCCATGGAGGCGATGCGCGGCCTCGGCAGCCTGCGCATCGAGGGATTCATGACCGTCCCGCCGTTCGAGACGGACCCCGAGCGCGTGCGGCCGTGCTTCGGCGAGCTCAGGCGGCTCAGGGATGAGGCGCGGCGGCGCGGCCTGGGCGATGGTAGACTAGCGGCGCTGTCCATGGGCATGAGCAACGATTTCGAGACGGCGATCGAGGAAGGCGCGACGATCGTGCGTATCGGCAGCGCGCTGTTCGCGGGGCTGGACGCCGACGCGCTCGCGCGATGACGCGCCGGCGCAGGCGGGACCGGCCCGCACAAGGAGCCGCGTGGCGAAACTGACAGTCGAACAGGGACCGCTCGCGGGCAAGGTGTTCGAGATCCTCAAGCCCTCCGCGTTCCTCATCGGCCGCGGGCACGGCGCGCAGATCGATCTGCCGGACCACCTCGTGAGCCGCCGCCACTGCCAGGTCGAGGTCAAGGGCGACTGCGTCTTCGCGCGCGACCTGGGAAGCTCCAACGGCACGTTCGTGAACGGCCAGCGCATCACGTACGCGCCGCTTGCCGACGGCGACCGCATCCAGGCGGGCGCCTCGGTATTCCGCTTCGCCGGGCACGCGAAGGTCGACGAGCTCCTGGCGCGCGAGATCGGCGGCTATCGCATCGAGGCGCGCATCGGCCGCGGCGGCATGGGTTCCGTGTACCGCGCCGAGCAGCGCTCGCTCGGCCGGACGGTCGCGCTGAAGGTCCTCGCGCCGGAGCTCGCCCGGAACCCCGAGTTCGTGGCGCTGTTCCTGCGCGAGGCGAGGGCGGCGGCGGCCCTCGCGCACCCGCACATCGTCAAGGTCTACGAGGCGGGCTCCGCCGGCGCAACGCACTTCTTTTCGATGGAGCTGATCGGCGGCGGCACGGTCGAGGAGCTGCTCGCGCGCCGCGGCGCGCTGCCCGCGGCCGAAGCCCTGCGTATCGCGCGCGAGGCCTGCGACGGCCTGGTCTACGCCGAGAGCAAGAAAGTCGTCCATCGAGACATCAAGCCGGGCAACCTCCTGCTCGAACCCGGCGGCGCGGTCAAGATCTGCGACCTGGGCATCGCGGGACGCATCGACATCGCGCAGGAGGAATCGTTCCGCGGCGGCGGTTCGCCCCACTACATAGCCCCCGAGCAGGCGCTCGGGCGCCCCGTCGATTCCCGCGCCGACATCTACTCCCTCGGCGTCTCGCTGTACACCATGCTGTCCGGCCATACGCCGTTCACGGGGGCATCGGCCCGCGAGATCGCCCGCAAGCACGTGGGGGAAGCACCGCCGCCGCTCGCCGCGGACATCCCTGCCGGCGCGTGCGAGCTGGTCGCATGGATGATGGCCAAGGCCCCCGCGGACCGGCCTCCCTCCGCCGCGGTCGTTCGCGATCGGCTCGACGAGTTGCTGCCCGCGCGGGGAGCCGCACGGCGCCGCCGCACGTTCTCGGTCTGGCTGCCGGCATCGCTCGGCGCCGCGCTCGTGCTCGCCGCCCTGGCCTCCGGCGTGTACCTCGCCCGCCAGTGGTACGACCACACGCGCGCGGCCGCCTTCGCCGCGCGAGTGGACACGGTCCGCGTCGATGCCGACGCGCTCGTTCGCGGGCACCGCTACGCGGACGCCGCGGCGCTCCTCGATGCCTTCGCCCGCGACAACGCCGGCGCGGCCGGCCTGGCGTGGATTTCGCCGAGGATCGAGGAGGTCCGGCGCATGGACGCCGCGCACGCCGCGCGGGTCCGCGCACAGGAGGCGGACCGCGCCCTTGCGGACCTCCTCGCGCACGACGCCCCCGATGCGAGCATCGAGGAGCTCCGGCAGCGCTACGACGGCACGGGTGCCGCGGCGAAGGCCGCCGAGGAGCTCGAGGCGCGTGCGGAACGCCGGCGCGCGCGCGCGGACTGGGAGGCGCAGGCTCGGGCCGAATTCGACGCCATCAAGCGCCGGAGCGACGCGCATCGTGCCGAGCACAACTTCAGGCTGGCGCTCGAAGCCTGGGCGGCCTTTCCCGCGCGCTATGCGGAATCGTCCGCGTACGGCCTGATCAAGGCGGAGAAAGCGCGCATCGACGCTCTGGCGCAGGCGCATCTGGACGCCAAGCTCGCCGAAGCGGACGCGCTGGCGCGCGGCGGCGATGAGGCCGGGGCGCTTCAGATCATCGCCGCGTGCGCGCTCCCGCGCACGCTCGATGACGCCATCGCGTCGGCGCGCGCGAGCCTGGCCCTGCGGGCCGCCGAGGCGCGCCGGGCCGC
>JBFZCA010000217.1:0-3336 GCA_041308205.1 Planctomycetota bacterium
GCCGTGCGGCGGCTAGCGGAGATCCCGCGGGGAAAGTGACGCTTCGCAGCTACTTGTCCTTCGTCCGTTGTGACGAAGAAGATGCCACGAAGGCACCAAGGACCGGCGGTGAATCACCGCGCGCTCGGCTTGCACCCGAGACTCTTCGTGCCTTCGTGTCTTCGTGGCAATCTCGTCCTCCATTCGCACGGCTGCCCCCCGCATCCGGGGAAGACGGAAGGACGATGCCACAAAGACACGAAGACACCAAGCATCAGCGCTGAACCACCGCGCGCTCGGAATACACCGGAGCCCCTTCGTGTCTTCGTGGCTGCTTCCGTCTTCGCTGCTACGCCCGTCTTTCGATCCTCGCGGCCGATCCGCTCACGCGCGCGTCTCGACGAAGAGCAGCGCCTGGCGCGGGGCGAGCGCGAGCGGCAGCGGCTGCTGCGCCGCCGTTTCCGCGATCGCACCGGTTGCCGGATCCATGACCTGCCACGCGCCGCCGGGGGGAGCTGCCAGCGTGCCCTGATACGCAGCCTTTCCCACATTGACGAGCAGCACGATCGTGCGCCCGTCCCTGACGAACGCGCCGAGCGCGATCCTGTCGCAGGCGGGCTCGATTCGATACGCGGGCGCGAGGCGGCTCACGATCGCCGCGCCCTGCCCCGGCCGCGCCTCGATCACGCGGCAACCGCGCGCGGCGAGCGCCTCCGCCGCGGCCTTCGCGGGCGGCGGAAGCTCGCAGCCTTCAGGAACGATGAGCGCGTCCCACGGGACACGGCCCTCGGCGAGCGCGCCGCCGGCCGAGGCGGCGAGCTTCTCGTGATCGATTGCGAGAAACGGGATCTGTGCGTGCTGCAGCGCCTGGCCCGCCTCCATGAACGCGCCCGCGAGCCGCTGCGCGCGCGGGGACTGCGAGGACAGCGTCAGTCTTCCCGCAACCGGCAGGTACTCCGCCCACAGGTCGTGGATCGGGTAGTAGAGAAGCACGCGCGGGACGGGCGTCGCGTCCCTGAGCACCGCGTTGAGCCGGCCGACGAAGGCGCAGTAACCGCGGTACGTCTCCGGCGGCCGGGCCGCCGGCGAGTAGTACAGCGTGAACTCGGTCACACCCCACGCGGCCTGCCATGCCGCGGTCGCCTGCATCTCGGCGAGGCCCGCAGCGCCGCCGCCGCCCATCGTCTGCACGAAGTCGCTGACCTCGGTCATGACGCGGCGCCGGCCCGCAAGCAGCGCCGCCGACTCGGGCAGGCATGCGGTGAGCCAGCCGCTCCACACGACGGCCTCCGGGTCCGAGGACAGCACGTCCAGGCCCGGAATCTGCATCGCGGCGAGGCACTTGAGCGCGTTGCCCATGAGCGGCACGTGGTGAAGCACCTCTTCCTCCCACAGCACGTGCCCCGAGGACGCCACTCCGTGCGCCTCGCACCACGCGCCGAGCGCGCCGAAGTAGCGCTCCGCGATGAGGTCGGCGACGAGCGCCCAGAACCTGCGCCGCGTCTCCCGGTCTCCGGCCGCGTCGCCCGAGAACAGGCTCTGCCGGCGCGGCATCAGGTCCTCGCCCCAGCGGCGCGCGTAGCTCTCGGCAAGGTCGCGGCTCCACGGAACGCGCGGCGCCGACACGACGGCGAGGTCGGGCGCGTCCGCGACCCGCACCCGTTTCCGCACGTCCTCGCCGAGCTGCCCCGTGTCGACCGCCATGAGCGAGGGCTCGTCGGTGAAGAACGCCTTGACCGTGCGGCCGAGGTGCGGGCCGATCCGGCGCGCGTACTCCGCGTGCGTCACGGCGATGAACGCCTCGCAGGCCCCCGCGTCGATCAGGTTCGCGTAGCGGCGCGACGCGTAGAAGTTGTTGCTCGCGTGCGTGCACTCGTAGGACGGCCGGACGACGAATCCGCCCGACGCGTCGCGCACCAGTTCCATGGCCTCGTGGGCGCGATCCTTCTCCAGAACGAGGCCGCCCGCGGCGCCGCTCGGGTACCCCTCCTCGTCGTAGATCCAGACCTGCATGCCGAGCCGCGCAGCGGCGGCGACGCCCGCGCACAGCACGGCCCACTCGTGCTCGGAGCGCAGGTAATCCTTGAAGCCGACGTTGCACACGATCCCGCCGAGCCCCAGGTCGTGGTAGTGGGAAAGCGCCGCCTCGACGGCCTTGGCAAGCGCGTCGCCCGCAACTTCCGCCCCGGCGGCGATGCCCTGCGGCCTGATGCCGTGGACGATCTGGAGCGGCCGGCAATCGTTCGGCGGATCGCTCCACGCCGCGCGCCACGCACTCGGAATATCGGCCGCGCACGCCGCCGCCGCCCCCATCGCCGCCGCAAACACGCTCCGCAGTCGCACCTCTGCCTCCTCGTCCTGTCGCCTCGGGCCCCGCGCCGCCTCACTCCTCGGGCGGCACCAGGAAGCTCTCCGTGACCGTGTCGCCTTCCCGGATCGTCAGCTTCTTGCGTTCGGACGGCTTGTAGCCGGGCGCCGACACGAACGCGGTGTACGCGCCGCCCTTCAGGCCCTCGATCGTGAACCCGCCGCCCTCCGCGTCCTCGAATTGCACCGAGCGCTCCTCGGCGCCGGTCAAGGTCAGCGTGAAGCTGCGAAGCGGCATGCCGACATCCGCCGTCAGCACCTGGCCCTTGAGGCGCGCGCCGCGCCGCAGCGTGAAGTCCAGGCCGCGCCTCGGGATCTGCACCTCGTCGACACGCTCGGCCATGTGGCCGGCCGAAGAGGCCTCGACCGAGTACACGATCCGCCCGTCGAGCCCGGCGAGGACGAACTCGCCCTTGCGGTTCGTCCTGGTCTCCTTGACCAGCTCCGTGCCGATCAGGCAGCGGACCTGTGCGCGCCACACCGGGCTCCCCTCGGCATTCCTCACGCGGCCCGCGATGGCGGTCGCGTCCTCGGCCCTGGCCGGCCCGGCGGGGACCGGCGCCTCTCCGTTCGGATCGGCGGCGTCCTCGGGCGGCGCCGGCGGCGCGATTTCCTCCGGCGGCGCCGTGTCGCCGACCGGCGGCTCGCCGCCATCGTGCGACAGGAACGCAACGATCCCGGCTCCGGCGGCGATCGCGAGAAGGACGGCAACGACGATTCTCCAGCGCATGCTGCGATTATACGAGGCGCGCGGGACGGCGCCAGGCGCGCCCGCGGCTTGCCCTCGGGCGCACGCCGTGGTGAGATGGCGTCTCCGCACGCAAGAAGGAGCAGCGACTATGGCGCCTCGCCGCAAGGCATCGAAGCACCGCCCCGCCGGAACGCCGTCGCGAAACGCGGGCCCGCTCGATTTCACGACCGGACTGCCGGGCCTGGACCGGACGCTCCTCGGCCTGCGGCCGGGCGACAACGTCGTCCTCCAGGTGAACA
>JBFZCA010000218.1:0-7515 GCA_041308205.1 Planctomycetota bacterium
CGGCGTGGCGGAGCACGATGCCGCTCTGCAAGTTCCCGGCCGAGGGCCGGCGCGTCGACGCCGTGAAGATCGGCGAAGGGGGAACGATCACCTTCCTGTACGGCGAGCGGCGGTGGCGGCATTTCGCCGTGCGGACGATGTGCATCGCCGGCGTGCTCGCCGGACTGCTGCTCTTCGCGCGCTGCCGGTTCAAGCGCTTCGTCGCGGCGATGCTCGCCGTGCTTGCCGCCGGGACGTGCGTGCCGTTCGTGCTCGGAATCACGTCGCCGCTCATTGCCGTGCCGCTGTGCGAGGGGCTCGTGCTCGCCCTGTGCGCGGGCGCCGTCTTCGCTGCGCTTCGCGCCGCATTCCGCCGCGCGCGCAGCTTCGAGCGCACGGCGGGCAGGGCGGAGGCCCGTGCGGGCGCTGCGTTCCTGCTCGCGGTCGCGCTTGCAGGCAGCGGACATGCGGCCGAGGCCGCGTCCGATGTGTTCGGTCCGGCCGAGGGCGCGATCATTTCCTACGACGCCGGCATGTTGCCCTCCGTGCCGAACGGCCACGAGAAGGTGTTCCTCCCGTACGCGCGCTTCCGCGAGCTCTGGAAGGTCGCCAATCCTGAGAAGGCGGCCGAGGAGGCGCCGCAGCCCTACGACCTGGTGCTCGGCCAGGCCGAGTACGCGCTCGCGGTCGAGGGAGCGGTTGCGAGAATCAAGGGCACGGTCGCGGTCAACGTGCTCGCCGCCGGGTGGGTGATCGTGCCGCTGCCGTTCGAACGCGCGCAGCTCGGGAGCATCCTCGTCGACGGCGTTCCGGTGGGCGTCGGGCAGGCGCCCCTCGTCACCAAGGACGCCATGGTGCCCTTCGTGCAAATCAAGGGCAAGGGCGCGCACACGATTCAGATCGAGTGCACGGCGGCGGTCCATGCCGAGGCCGGGGGCAACTCCGTGCTCGCGGGGCTTCTGGCCGGTGCGGCGGCGAGCCTCAGGGCCGAGCTGCCGCCGGATGCCAAGGTCGCGGCGCGCGGCGTCCGGCCGGGGGCGGGCGACGCGCCGGTTGCGTTGCCCGTGACGGTCGAGCGCGACGCGAAGGCGACGACGGCGGCGGTGGACCTCGGCGGCGCCGACCGCATCGAGCTTGCGTGGTCCTTCCCCAAGATCGAGGGCCAGAAGGGCTCGCAGGTCGAGTCCTCGGCGTACGCGAGCCTCGCGCTCGTCCACGGCGGGTACACGATCGAACGGCGCGAGCGCGTGCGCGTTGCCGGGAAGCCGATCGATGCCTTGAGCTACACGATCGAGGGCGCGTGGCGCGTGACCGATGTCGCGGGAGCCGATGTCGCCGAGTGGAGCGTGCTCCGCGACGAGGGCGGCGCCGAGCGGCTGCAGATCTTCTTCGCGCGGCCGGTCGGCGGCGCCGAGCTCGTGATCCGCGGCCGCGCGCTGCTCGAGGGGCGGGCCCCGCTCGCGACGCTGGCGCTCAAGGATGCGGTCGCGCAGGAGACGTACGTCGGCCTGCGGCACGGGCGGCTCGCGCGCTTCGCCATGGATGTGCTCGCGGGAATGCAGCGCGCGACGCGCGAGGATCTCTCGCAGCGCTTCGGCGTCGCGGCGGAGGCGCTTCCCGATCGCGCGTACCACGCGTACGGAAGCGGCGCGGGCCAGACGATCGCGATCGAGCCCGTGCCGGTCGAGATCGCGGTGACGACGAGAGCGGCGGCGGTTGTCGGGCTCGACCGTTGCGTCCTGTGGGTGCGCTCGCACTACGAGGTCACGGGGCCCGGGCCGCTCAGGCACGAGGCTGCGGTCCCGCGCGGGTGGTCGGTGCGCAGCGTGGCGTGCGATGCCCTTCGCGACTGGCGCACGGTGACGCAGGGCGAGGACGTGCGCCTCGTGGTGACGTTCGGCGAGCGCGCCGTGACTGGCACGGAGATCACCTGGTCGGCCGAACGGCTGTGGGACGCTCCGCCCGAGGTCGTCGAGCTTTCCGAGCCCGTCACGATCGGCGTCGAGCGCGAGAGCATGCACGCGGCGTTCGCCGCCGCCGATGAGCTGGAGCTCTCGGTGCGCGAGGCGGGACGGCTGATCGCGGCGCCGCTGGAGACGGGGCCCGCGTGGGCCCCGTTGCCGGCGCTCGCGAGCCTGAGGTTCGCGCTGCGCTCGCCGCGGAGCGAGCGGGGCGAGGACGCGCGGCCGATCGCCGTGGCCGTTGGGCGGCGCGAGAGCCGTCTGAGCGCGCTCGCCGTGTCGTTCGTGCGCGCGGCCGAGGACTCGCTCGAGATCAGCGCGCGCATCGTCTTCCGGATCCGGAACGCGGGCCGCGACCGTTTCCGCGTGGCGCTGCCCGAGGGCGCGACGCTCGTGAGCATCGCGACGCGCAATCAGCGGAGCCGCGAGGTGCGCCCGGGCGCGGGGGGCGCGGAGATCGAGATCGTGCTCCAGTCGCCGGTCGTGGGCGAGCACGCCGTGGACATCATGTACCGCATGCCCCGCGGCGGCGGCGCCCCGCGAGTGACGCCGATCACGCTGTTCGACGGGACGGCGCGCCTCGAGGATGTCGATCAGTACGTGGGCGTGCTTCAGACGGGCGCCGCGTTCGTGGCCGATGCGGCCGTCACGGGGCTCGTGCGGGTCGAGGCCGAGAGCGTGCCCTACCTGCCCGAGGGCGTGTCCGCGGCCAGCCTGAAGCCGACGTACCGTGCGACCGCGCTGGATTGGTCGCTGTCGCTCGCCGAGGAGGCGATCGAGGTGGCCGAGGGCGCCGCGGCGATCGTCGTCCTGGCCGAGCTCACGACGGTGGTGGGCGAGGATGGCACCGCGCGGACGCGCGCCGTCTACAGCGTCCAGAACCGCATGCTGCAGTTCCTCATGCTGGAGCTTCCCGAGCGGGTGAGCCTCTGGGGCGTGACGCTCAACGGCAAGGCCGTGGCCGTGGGCGAGGCGGCGGGGCCGGGCGCGGGAAAGGTCCTGCGCGTGCCCGTGGAGCACGTGGGCGCCGGCAGCCTCGACCTGGAGGTGACGGTGCAGTACGAGGAGGGCAGGTTCGGGCTGCCCGCGCTGCGCGGCACGGCGTCGCTGCGGGCGCCGCGCGTTCGCGACACGACCGTGCTCGAGACGATCTGGAACGTCCAGTTCCCGGACGGCTATCGCGTGTCGCTCTCGGGCGGCACCATGCGCGAGGTCGTCGGGAGCATGCACTACGCGCGCAAGGTGCAGTACCTGCTGGAGCAGCACGAGAAGATCGCGCGCACGGCGACGGAGGCCGACTCGCGGCGGGTGCGCGAGCAGGCGCAGCGCGACATGGCGCGCCTGGAACAGGTGCTCGGGGACAACATCACGGAGCTTGCCGCGAGCAACCGGAACTCGTGGGAGATCGGCAACGCGAGCAGGCTCGGGCAGTCCGATGTGCAGGCGCAGTGGGACGCCAACGATGAGCTGATCGTCAGGTCCAAGGAGGTGCAGCGCTCGCTCAAGGAGGGCAAGGAGGCGCAGGCCAAGGCGCAGCAGACGATGACCAAGCGCGAGCAGGCGCAGCTCGACGCCGCGAACTTCATGCAGCAGGGGTGGTCGAGCAACGTGGTGTTCCAGACCGCGGAGAAGGGTCCGCCGAAGGCCGCCGCGGGGGCCGAGGCGGTGCCGTCGGTCCAGGGGCTCGTGCTGGCTCCGCAGAAGGTGGAGGTCGAGGCCGCGGCGCCCGCGGCGGTCGACGGGAGCAAGGGCCTGGCGCCGGTTCCCGAGGCGCTGCTTGCGGCGACCGCGCCGGGACTCGAGGTCGCGCCCGCGGCGAAGGGCAACCTCACCTACACGTTTCACACCCAGGGCGCCGATGCGCAGCTCGCGATGGCGTTCACGCGCCGGGACGCGGTGCCGCGCGGTCTGGCGCTGCTCGTCCTCCTGGCGGGGCTGGGGGCGTTCGTGTGGTGGGCGAGGCGGGAGAAATAGCGGCGAAGGCACGAAGGGACGAAGGACGAATAGCCACGAAGACACGAAGGCACGAAGGGCTTTCGGTGCGTCCCACGCGCGCGGTGGTTCAGCGCTGATTCTTGGTGTCTTCGTGTCTTAGTGGCATCGTCCTTCCGTTCTCCCCGGATGCGGGGAGCGGCCGCGCGAATGGAAGACGAGAGAGCCACGAAGACACGAAGGCACGAAGGGTCTCGAGTGGATTCCGAGCGCGCGGCGATTCACCGCGGGTGCTTGGTGTCTTTGTGTCTTGGTGGCATCGTCTTCGTGATCGCGTACGCTGAGAGCCAAATGCGCTCCCGCTTTTTGCTTTGACCGGGCCCTCCCCCGGGTTACGATCGCCCGTAGAGGTTGTGAAGCAGGATTGCGGAGCCGATGGAATGCGCGGACGCGCGGGAGGGAGTCATGGACGTGTTCAGCATTCTTTCCGGTGAGCATCGCGTGATCGGACAGGTCTTGGCGTGCCTCGAGAAGATCGTCGCCGGGGTCCAGGCGGGGGGCAACTTCGATGCGCCGTCGGTCAGGGAGGTCCTGGAGTTCTTTCGGCATTACGCCGACCATGCCCACCATGCCAGGGAAGAGGACGTGCTCTTCGCGCGCATCGAGGCCAAGGCGGGGTTCTCGCGCGCCCAGGGGCCGACCGCGAGCCTGCGGGCCGAGCACGTGCAGGCGCGCAGCCATGTCCAGGCCATTCGCATGGTGCTGGAGGCGGACAAGCCAAGGCCGAACGACATGGCGCGTTTCATCGAGCACGCCAAGGCGCTCGCCAGCGGCAAGCGGCAGCACATGCAGAAGGAAGAGCAGCAGCTCTTCCCTGCCCTTGCCGAGAAGCTGACGCCGTCCGAGCTGCAGGAACTGGCGCGCGCCTTCGAGCACGTCCAGCAGACCGACAGGGGCGCCGGCACGAGCGCGCGCTACGTCGCGATGGCGAACGCGCTCTCGGGCCGCTACGGCGTCCCGCATGTGCAGGCGCCGCACGTCGCGCACCAGCCGCAGCACGTGCCGATGCCGCCTCCGCGCGAGCCGCGAAGCCGCTGGTAGCGGAAGATCTCGTAGCTCCTCCCGGGGCGTTGCGCCCGTGGCGTTCGCCGGGTCCATGCCCTAAGATGCACGGACACGAGGTCGCCGTGCGTCAGACCCGAGGGAGGATCCACATGCGCAGGCCGGCAATCGTCGTCGTGGTGTCCGCAGTCGCGGCGTTGTGTTGCAGGGTTGCGACGGGAGCGCCGCTGCCGCGTCCCGAGCATCCCTTCCCGCAGATGGTGCGCGGCGAATGGCTCAGTCTGAACGGCGAATGGGAGTTCGCAGAGACCGATGCGGCCGGCGACGGGCCGTACCTCGGCGATCAGGCCTATCCGGACAGGATCGTCGTGCCCTTCTGCCGCGAGAGCAAGCTCTCGGGCCTGGAGCGCAAAAGCTTCGTCAAGAACGTGTGGTACCGGCGCGCGTTCACGGTGCCGGCCGGGTGGCGCTCGCCGCGCGTGCGGCTCCACATCGGCGCCTGCGACTGGCGGACGCGCGTGTGGGTCAACGGCGGCGCGTGCGGGGAGCACACGGGCGGCACCACGCCCTTCTGGTTCGATGTCACGCGGCTCCTCGAGCCCGGCGGGAACACCGTGATCGTCCACGCGTTCGACGACACGCGGAGCGGCCTCCAGGCGACCGGCAAGCAGGCACATTCCCTGAACAGCGAGGGATGCGTCTACACGCGCACGACGGGCATCTGGCAGACCGTGTGGCTCGAGGGCGTCGGCGAGTCGTTCGTGCGCGATGTGCGTCTCACGTGCGACGTCGACGCGGGGCGCCTAGCGCTCCAGGCGGAGGTCGACGGCCCCTGCGAGGGCCTGACATTCAAGGCGGTCGCCCGCGCGAACGGCAAGGAGGTCGCCGCCGCGGAGGCGCCGGCCGAATGGCGCAACACGAACGTCGTTCTGGCGCTCGCCGAGAAGCTGCCGTGGTCTCCTGAGACCCCCTTCCTGTACGATTGCACGCTCGTGCTCGCCCGCGGCGACCGGGTCGTCGATAAGGTCACGACCTACTTCGGGCTGCGGGAGGTCGCGATCAGGGGCGCGGCGATCCTCATCAACGGGAAGGCCGTGTTCCAGCGGACCGTGCTCGACCAGGGCTTCTATCCGGACGGGATCTGGACGGCGCCGAGCGATGCGGCGCTCAAGAACGACATCGCGCTCTCGCAGGCGTGCGGATTCAACGGCGCGCGGCTCCACCAGAAGGTCTTCGAGCCGCGCTTCCTGTACTGGGCCGATGTCCTCGGCTACCTCGTGTGGGGCGAGTACCCGAACTGGGGCCTGAGGTACGGCGCGCCGGGCGTCGACCTCACGGTGATGCAGGAGTGGGTCGAGATCCTCAGGCGCGACCGGAACCACCCCGCCGTGATCGGCTGGTGCCCGTTCAACGAGACGCCCGGAGAAGCGGTGCCGCTCCAGAACGCCGTCGTCCGCGTGACGCGCGCCATCGACCCGTCGCGGCCGATCATCGACTCGAGCGGCTGGAGCCACGGCCTGCCCGACCCCGAGGTGCTCGACGCGCACGACTACGACCAGAACCCGGAGTCGTTCCGGAACCGCTGGACGCTGGGCTACGGCCCCGGCGCGGCGATTCCGGCGCGCTACGGGACGAGCCGCGACTGGCGGCCGGTTCCGTTCTTCGTGAGCGAGTACGGCGGCATCGGGTGGAACGTGTCGGGGGGCTGGGGCTACGGCGTCCCCGAGAATCTCGAGGGATTCTACACGCGCTTCAAGGGGCTCACCGATGCGCTGCTCGACAACCGCTGGATGTTCGGCTACTGCTACACGCAGCTCACGGACATCGAGCAGGAGCAGAACGGCATGTACTTCTACGACCGGCGGCCGAAGTTCGATGTCGAGCGGCTCAGGAAGATCCAGACGCGCAGGGCCGCGTACGAGGAGAGCCCGCCGGTCGCGCTCGAGCCCCGCGCGTCCGGCGACTGGAAGGTGCTCGTCGCCGCCGCGCCCGATGGCGCCCTCGCCCGCGAGTGGCGCTACACGCTCGATGCGCCGGCCGAGGGGTGGATGCGCGCGGGGTTCGATGATGCCGCGTGGAAGCTCGGGCGCGGGGGCTTCGGCCTGAAAGGCGAGGCGGAGCGCTGGATCAAGACGCCGTGGCGCACGAAGGACATCTGGCTCAGGCAGAAGTTCGAGTTCGACGGCGCCGCGTTCGATCGCGCGCTCCTCGTGGCGCACTACGACAACGCGACCGAGGTCTACGTGAACGGCGCGCTCGTCTGGAAGGGCGCGGGCTGGAACGACGCCTACGCGGGCTTCGACATCACGGCGGCGCTCGCCGAGGCCCTTGTCCGGGGCGCGAACACGGTCGCGATGCACTGCCACCAGGACGAGGGCGGGCAGTTCATCGACGCCGCCGTGCTCGTCTCGGCCGGAAAGTAGGCGCGCGCGGCGTGGAGGCGGCGCACAAGGGCGAGGGCGATGCGTTCATCGTGAAGCTCGTCCCCGCGCGGTGACGGGAGGGAGGGCGGCGACATGGAAGCGGTGTGTTCTCGGATCGGAAGGTTGTGCCTGGCGGCAATGGTGGGGGCGGGAGCGGC
>JBFZCA010000219.1:0-6428 GCA_041308205.1 Planctomycetota bacterium
CGCCGGCGCGCCGACGGCGCGCATCACTGCAACGGCCATGTCGCCGCGGGCCGCGCCCATATCCCGATAGACGAGATCGCGCACGCGCCGCAGGTCGCGGCACAGCCTCGCACAGTCCGCGCACGCGCCGACGTGGGCCTCGGCGGCGGCGCGCGCATCGCGGTCGAGCTCTCCGTCGACCAGGGCCGAAAGGTCGTTTCTGATCTCCTCGCATCGCATGGCTCACGCCCTCACATCAGATCCCGCGCCTGCAGCATCTCGCGAAGCTCGACGCGCGCCCGGTGAATCGCGGTCTTCACCGTGCCGATCGGGACATCCATGATCGCGGCGATCTCGGCATAACTTCGCCGATCGCGGTGCAGCAGGACGAGCGCCCGCCGCTTCGGCTCGCTCAAACGCCCCAGGCACTCGGCGACCGCGGTCCGGAGGACCGCCGCGCTCTCCTCGCGCTCGCCCTCCGACGTCGTGTCGCCGGCCCAGGCCGCATCACCCTCGGCAAGCGGCGCCGGCCTTCGCCGGCGCTGAAGGTGCCGCCGGGCGACGTTCGTCGCGATCGCGAGCAGCCAGCTGACGAAGGCGCGCGTCGCATCGAAGCCCTCGAGCGCCCGGAAGGCGCGCACGAAGGTCTCCTGGCTCGCATCCTCGGCATCGTGCCGGTCGCCGAGAATCCGCAGGGCGACGGCGTAGACCCGGCGCTCGTAACGCTCGACGAGCGCGCGAAAAAGGTCCCGCTCCCCGCCGAGCACGCGCAGAATGAGCGCGCCCTCCTCGGCGATGAGCACCGCGTCGCCCCGAGGCTTCTCCGTATTCACCTGCATAGTGCGCGATTACGCATAACCGGAACATGGCGCGGCCGCGCGCACGGGGCTGCGGGCCGCGCGCCATCGAACCAGTGTATTGTACTCGGAACCCGCCCGATTGTTTCAGGGCGGGCGCCTCCCGCCGCGGCGACCGGGCCCCAAGACCAGGCCCCGCCGCAGCCGATCCAGGTATGTGTGGACTGAACGCGGAACCGCGAGAACGACAGGCGCCCGGACGGCCCTCGCCCGCATGGGGAGCATGGCCGCCCTCGCGGCCCTCTGCGTGCTGGGCGCCCTCTCGCTGCACGGCGGGGGCGGCATCTTCGCGCCCCTGCGGCAGGAAACGACCATGGTGACGCTCACGGGGCTCGTCAACGCCGCGCCCCGCGGCGCTCCGCTCGCCGGCGCGACCGTCTCCTCGGACAAGGAGCTCTGCCTCACGGATGCCCGCGGGTTCTTCCGGCTGCGCGCCGCCAAGGGCGCCCCGCTTCTCGTCCGGGCCCCCGGCTACGAGGCGCTCAGGCTCGCCGCCGAGGATGAGCGCCCCCTCATTGTGCTGCTCTTTCCCGAGGCCGCCGTGCTCGACAAAACCGCCGGCAGCTTCGATAATTGACATCCGGCTGCCGTCGTCCCGCTTCTCGTGGAAAGAGGTATGTGCAAGCACTCCATCGCCGCGCTGCTGTGCGCCGCCGTCGCGGGCGCGAATCCGACCGGTCTGGTCATCACCGAGCTCATGTACAATCCGCCGGGCGATGACGCCCAACTGGAGTTCATCGAGGTTCACAACTCGGGCCCCGTGATCTTCGACATCTCCGGCTACACCCTGTCGGGCGACGTCCGGTTCGCCTTCCCGGCCGGGACGTTCCTCGAGGGCCGTTCGTATCTCGTCGTCGCGGCCGACGCCGCGCGCATCGCCGCCGTCTACGCGATCTCGAACGTCGCCGGCGGCCTGGACGGCCGGTTGACGAACGATGGCGGGATCGTGTCGCTCAACGAGCCGGGCGGCGCGCCCATCTGCATCGTGGACTACAACGACCGCCGCAGGTGGCCGAGCGCGGCCGACGGCACCGGCCACTCGCTCGTGCTGCGGAATCCGTACGCCGATCCCGGCGCGTCGCAGAACTGGACCTGGAGCCTGGAGCTCGGCGGCTCCCCCGGCAGGGCGAACTACCCCGAGCCGCTGGTGACCGAGCACACGCACATCGAGCCGCACGAGGTCTGGCGGTACTGCAAGGGAACGACGGCGCCGTCCGTGCCGTCGTCGGCCTGGCGCGGCCTCGAGTTCGACGATGCGGCGTGGCTCGCCGGCGCCACCGGTTTCGGGTACGGCGACAACGATGACGCCACGGTCCTTGCCGACATGCAGAACGGCTATGCCTCGGTCTTCGCGCGCAAGGTCTTCACGATCGACGATGTGGGCGCCATCGAGAACCTCATCCTCAGGGTCAATTTCGACGACGGCTTCGTCGCCTACCTGAACGGCATCGAGGTGGCTCGCTCCTGTCTGGGCAGCGTGGGCCAGGACTTCGCGTACAACGCGCTGGCAACCGCCTCGCACGAAGCGGGCGCCTTCGAGAGCTTCGCCATCGCGAACCCCGCGGCGGTGCTCAGGGAGGGCCCCAACGTCCTCGCCTGCCAGGTGCACAACATCTCCCTCGGCAGCACCGATGCCAGCTTCGTGCCGTGGCTCCTCGACCGCACGGTGACGCTGCCCCAGGAAGTCGTGCGCCTGCCGGTCGCGCTCAACGAGATCAGAGCCGACGGCCCGCGCTCCTTCATCGAGCTCTTCAACGGCTCCGCGGAGCGCGCGGCGCTCGACGGCTGCCTCCTGCGCCTCGACGCGGAGGGCGCGGCGCCGTACGTCGTTCCGGCCGGCGCATCGATCGACGGGGGCGGATTCCTCCTCCTCGCGGCCGAGCAACTGCCCTTCGCGCTCGAACCCGGCGAGATCCGGCTGTTTCTCACCCACCCCGACGGCCTCGTCATCGATGCCCGCATCTTCACGGCGACCGAGCCGCAGGCAAGCCACGCGCGGTTCCCCGACGGCGCCGCCGAGTGGGTGACGAGCCTCGAGCCCTCGCCCGCCGCCGCGAACGTCTGCATCGTCGAGGACGGCATCGTGATCAACGAGATCATGTACAACCCCCCGAGCGGCGATGGACGCGACGAGTACCTGGAGCTGTACAACCGCTCCGACCGCGCCATCGACCTGTCCGGCTGCCGCTTCACGGAGGGCATCGAATTCGAGTTCCCGGAGGGCGTCGTCATCGCGCCCGACGACTACCTCGTCATCGCCGCCGATGCGGCGCGCCTCGCCGTCCGGTACGCGCTCGACGGCGGGCGCATCGTCGGCGATTTCAGGGGCGTGCTCGCGGACGGCGGCGAGACGCTCCGCCTCGCGGACCGGCACGACAACATCATGGACGAGGTCAAGTACTGCGACGGCGGCAGGTGGCCGCAATGGGCCGACGGCATGGGAAGCAGCATCGAGCTCATCGACCCCACGCAGGACAACGGCGTCCCCGCGGCATGGGCCGCGAGCGACGAGACGGCCGCGGCGGCGTGGGTCGCCGTCTCCTATACGGGAACCTGCCGCACCGTGCCGCGCGAGAACGAGCTTCACTTCCTGCTGCTCGATGCCGGCGAGTGCCGCATCGACAACCTCGCCATCCGCCCGGGCGGAAGCGGCGACAACCTCGCGCTCAACGGCGACTTCGCAACGACCGACATGTCCCGCTGGCGCATGGCGGGAACGCACGGCGCGTCCGCGCGCGAGGCCGGAACCGGCGTCGGCGATTCGGCCTGCCTGCGCATCACCGCCACGGGCGCCGGCGACAACCGCGCCAACGGGCTCGAGCTGGACACGACGACGGCGTTCGCCGCCGGCACGTCGTACACCGTCTCGTTCGACGCGCGCTGGCTGCGCGGATGCAACGTGCTCCACACGCGCAACTTCGACTACGATCTCATGCACACGCACACGCTGCCCCTGCCCGCCCGCACCGGCACGCCGTGCGCGCGCAACAGCGCGTGGTCCGCCAATCTCGGCCCCGTCATCTCCGGCGTGACGCAGAACCCGATCGCGCCGCAGGCCGGCCAGCAGGTGCGCGTCGTCGCGCGCATCTCGGACAGCGACGGCGTGGCGGCCGCGGCGGCGTACTACGCGACGGCGCGGCCCGCGAGCTTCCAGGCGGCGCTCCTCTGGGACGATGGCGCGCACGACGACGGCGGCGCCGGGGATGGCCTCTGGTCGGGGCTGCTGCCCGCGATGGCGGACAGGACGAAAGTGCTCTTCTACGTGCATGCGCGGGATGCGCGCGGCGCCGTGAGCGTGTTCCCGGACGGCGCGCCCGGCCGCACGTGCCTGTACCAGGCGGGCGCGATCCCATCGAGCCGGCTCCACGTCTATTCCCTCATCATGGACGATGACAACACGGTCGAGCTCGAGACCCGCCCGCTCCACAGCAACCAGATGATCGACGGCACGCTGGTCTTCAACGACACGGAGATCTACTACAACGCCGGCATCCGCTACCGCGGCAGCCCGTGGCAGCGGGGGGGCTGGCCGCGCATGTTCCGGGTCGAGGTCAACGAGGACGAGCCGTTCCACGGCGTGACGAGCCTCAACCTGAGCCGCTACGGCGTCAGGCAGAACGAGCGCATGGCCTACTACGTGCACCGCCTTCTGGGATCGCCGTCATCGTTCCAGTTCTACACGCGCGTGCAGTACAACGGCGCCCACTACGGCACCTTCGAGCACATTCAGCCGGTCAATTCGCGCTGGCTCAAGCTCTGGTGGCCGGACGATGCCGAGGGCAAACTCTACAAGATCACGGGGCGCCACAAGTTCGACGACGCGGGCGGCTTCGTCGAGAACGTCTGGTGCTCGTTCACGAACCACGGCACGAACGCGGACGACTACCGCTGGTGGTTCATACCGACGAATCACGAGACGGTCGACTCCCATGCGGAGCTCATCGCCCTGTGCCGGCTCATGGACCCCGCGCTGACGAGCGCGACCGCGTTCGACGCCCAGGCCGAAGGCCTCATCGACACCGAGCAGTGGCTCCGCCTGCACACGCTCAGCATCGTCAACGACGACTGGGACACGATCGGCGTCGGCAACGGCCAGAACGCCTACGTGTACTTCGCGACCGGCGCAGGCAAATGGCGGCTGCTGCCGTGGGATGAGGACCACACCTTCGGCAACGCCGGCGCCTCGCTCTACCCCACGCCCGATGCGGGCATCGCCCGGTTCATCGGCCGGCCGCAGTACCATCGGCTCTACAACCGCTTCCTCTCCGAGCTGATCACCGGGCCGTACTCGGTCGCGCGGCTGAGCCCGGTGCTCGACGGCACGGCGCTCGTTCTCGGGACGGAGTCCGCCGAGGCCGATCCCCAGGGGATCAAGAACTACATCACGAGCCGCGCGCAGCTCGTCGCCTCCGCCCTGCCGCTCAAGACGCCCTTCGCCATCACGAGCAACCTCGGCAACGATTTCTCCACGCCGCTCGAGAGCGTGTCGATCATCGGCAACGGCTCGTACGAGGTCGCCGTCGTGACGTGCAACGGTCAGCCGGCGGCGCTGCGCTGGACCAGCGAGACGTCGTGGACGACGCCGGTGGCGCTGCAGCCGGGCCCCAACCCGCTGATCTTCGTCGCATACCGCGGCGACGGCACGATCATCGCCGGCGACACGATCACGGTCACGTGCACCAAGACGTATCCGCCGCCGGCCGTCACCGCGGCCATGCCGCCGGAAGGCCCGGAGGCGGGCGGCATCGAGATCGACATAGCCGGCACGGGCTTCTTCCTCGGGAGCAAGGTGTTCTTCGGCGACGCGGCCGCGCAGATGCACTTCGTGTCGAGCGAGCTCCTGGTCGCGCTCCTGCCGCCCGGCGCCGGCGACGTCGCGGTGCGGATCGAGAACCCCGATGGCCAGCAGGGCACGCTGCCGGTCCCGTTCCGCTACATCCCGGCGTACACCCCGTTCGTCCGCGGCAACGCCAACGCCGACGCGTCGATCGACATCGCCGATGCCATCGCGGTGCTCGGCTATCTCTTCTCCCAGCAGGCCCTGACCTGCCGGAAGGCCGCCGATGCGAACGACGACGGCGTCCTCGACATCGCGGATGCCATCGCGGTGCTCGGCCGCCTGTTCGGCGGCAACGGGCCGCTCCCGCTTCCCGATGCCTGCGGCGAGGACCCCACGGACGACGCGCTCACCTGCGAGGTCTTCGCGGGCTGCGCGCCGTAGTCACCCTCCCGGGGCTGCGGCGGCCAATGGCTGGTGAAGGAGAAGATCGCCACAAAGACACCAAGGACCGGCGGTAAACCACCGCGCGCTCGGAACGCACCCGAGACTCTTCGTGCCTTCGTGCCTTCGCGGCCCTTCTCGTCTTCCATTCGCGTGGCTGCCCCCCGCGTCCGGGGAGGAAGGAAGGACGATGCCACAAAGGCACCAAGACACAAAGGATCGGCGGTAAATCACCGCGCACTTGGAATGCACCCGAGACTCTTCGTGCCTTCGTGTCTTCGTGGCCCTTCTCGTCTTCCATTCGCGTGGCTGCCCCCCGCGTCCGGGGAGGAAGGAAGGACGATGCCACAAAGGCACCAAGACACAAAGGA
>JBFZCA010000220.1:0-3739 GCA_041308205.1 Planctomycetota bacterium
GGAACGTGCCGCTCTGCATGCCCGCCCCCCCCGTCAGCGTGAACCCTCGAAGCACAGAGGCCGCTGTCTCGCCCTTCTCGAAGGCGATCACGCTCCCCCGGGCGATGTTCGTCGGCTCGCCGCTCATGCGGATCGTCGTTCGCGCGGGCCCCTCCTCGGCGACAAGACTCACGTTCCGCAGGGTCCCCGTGCGATTGAAGCTGAGCGCCTCGCCGATGACGTATTCGCCCGGGGCCACGAGCACCGTGTCGCCGGCGCTCGCGCGATCGAGCGCGTCCTGGATCGTCGCCGCATCGCCCGGAACGCGAATGGTCGCCGCGCCACATGCGGATCCCACGCACGCAAGCCACAAAAGCGCATCGAGCGCAGTCTTCATCGTCCCTTTTCCCCGTGTTGCCATTCTTTCATTCTAAATTCGCGCGCGCCGCCGGTCAAGGACGGAACCGCGGCCCCCGGCCTTGCGGGACGTGTACCTGCCGCCGCGTTCCTCCGGCAAGCGCGCGACCATCGCCGGCAGCGAACCGGCGAACGAGCAGGAGCGGCCCGTCGCGCGCTCGGTGCGTCCGCCCCTGCTCCGGCGGGGCGCGTTGTCCCCGCGCGCCGCGCGCGATATACTTCAGGTTCCGGAATCGATGCCGCCCCGGTCGCTCTCGCCGCGCCTCTCTCTCCCGAGCGGAGGCCGCGGGGGGCGGATCGCGCCCTCGCAGACATGCAGGAAACAAGGAACGCTCCCATGACCCTCTCCGTTCGCCTTGGCTGCGCTGTCGGCTGTGCGTGGCTTCTCGCCGCCGCGGCGGCCGCCGCCGGCGCCCCGATCGACCGGCCCGGCAACTTCAACCCCATCGTCCCGGGCTACTTCGCCGATCCCACCCTCGAGAAGTTCGGGGACACGTACTACCTCTACGCCACGACCGACGGCAACGGCGGCGGGCGCGGGCCCGCGACCGTGTGGGTGTCCAAGGACTTCGTCAACTGGGTGCTCGTGCCGATGAACTGGCCGGCGACCCCGCACTATTGGGCGCCCGATGTCGTGCGGCGCCCCGGCGATCGCTACTACCTCTTCTACAACCAGCCGTGCAACACGTACGCCGGCGTCGCCGACACGCCCATCGGTCCGTGGACGCCGCTCACGCCGGGCGACGGCCTGGTCATCAAGGACCGGCTCGTCAAGAACGTCATCACGCTCGACACCCAGCTTTTCGAGGACAAGGACGGCACGCTCTACGCGTACTGGGGAACGTGGGGCATCTTCCCGGACAGCGGCTGCGGCATCGGCGTTCTCAACCCCGACATGAAGTCGTTCGCGCGCTTCGGCATGATCCCCAACACCGAGGCGAAGGACTTCTTCGAGGCGCCGTTCATGCTCGAGCGCAACGGCGTCTACTACTTCACGTATTCCTCGGGCTCCTGCCACGACGCGAGCTATCGCGTGCAGTACGCGACGAGCGACAAGCCCGACGGCCGCTTCCGCATGGGGCCGAACAACCCTGTCCTGGCCTCATCGCAGGACGGGACCGTCCACGGCCCGGGACACCACTCGATCCACGAGGAGGGCGGCGAGTACTTCATCATTTACCACCGCCACGACATCCCGGTGACCCCGAACGGCATGCACCGCCAGGTCTGCGCCGACCGCCTCGTCTTCGAGGGCGATGGCGCGATCCGGAAGATCGAGCCGACGCACGAGGGCATCGGCCACCTGGGGCCGGCGAGCCGCCCCGAGAATCTTGCCGCGGGCCGGCCGGTCACGGCCTCGTCGCACTACCGGGACACGCTGCGCAACCACCAGTACAAGCCCGAGTACGCCGTCGACGACAACAACGCCACGCTCTGGCGGCCCGGCGACAACCGCATGGGCCACTGGCTTCGGGTCGATCTCGGCGCGCCGCGGCAAGTTCGCCGGACGGAGACGCAGTTCGAGTACGGCACGTGGTTCTATCGATACGTGATCGAGCATTCGCTCGACGGCGAGACGTGGCAGACCTTCGCCGACCGGCGCGGCAACACGCGCTGGGGAAGCCCCATGACGGACGACGGCGACGCCCGCGCGCGCTACCTGCGCGTGACGGTCACGGGCGCCGAGCTTCCGGGCCTCTTCGGCGCCATCTGGAACTTCAAGGCCTACGCCGAGGCCCCCGCCGACCCGCTGCTCGCGATGGCGGATCGCGCGTTCGAGCGATGCATCGCCTCCACGCCGCGCGAGGCCCGCGCGCTCGAGGGCGCCCCGCCTAGCGCCGATCTTCCGCTCATCCGCCTCGACGTCGCCGACCTCGAGCTCGGCGCGCCCGTGCCCGTCTGGCCCAACCGCGGAACGCTCGCGGGCGAGTTCCGGAGCGGCGACGCCAAGCCCATCGTGGACCTGGCCGGCGGCACGACGGCCGTGCGATTCTCGGGCGGCGAGATCCTGACCGCCTCGTTCCCCGCGCCGCGCGCGCTCGCGGGCAACAGCAGCTTCACCGTCGCGGCGTGGGTCAACAACCCCGAGGTCGCCGAGAGCGAGTGCATCGTGAGCTGGGGCGGCCGCGGCGGCCCGGACGGCGCGACCGCGCAGTTCGGCTACGGCTCGCACGGCGCGTTCGGCGCCGTGGGGCACTGGGGCTTCGCCGACATGGGATTCCGCGGCGGCCCGCCGGCGGCCGGCGCGTGGCATCATCTCGCGATCGTGTTCGACGGCGTCATCGAGCGCGTATACGTGAACGGAGAGGTCAACAACGCCGCGGCCAAGATGCTGCTCGTCCACGAGGGCCGGCCCGTGCACGTGGGAGCGTCCGTGCCCGGCGCCGAATTCTACGACGGCTACCTGGCCTCGCTGCGCGTGTACGGCGCGGCGCTCGGAGAGACGCAGGTGCGGGAGCTCGCCGCGCAGGCGCCCGACGCCGGAGTCCTCATCCACGCCGATTCCGCCGTGCTCCAGTACGGGCCGCTTGCGGCCTGGCGCACCAGCGGTTCGCTCGGGGGCGCGTTCGCTCCCCGCGGCCGGCCGCCGGTCGTTCGGGACTCGGGCGGCCGAATCGCGGTCGAGCTCGAGCCCGATCAGTCGATCGAATGGACGCCCGGCGCCGCGACGCCTCTCGGCGACTTCACGCTTCTCCTCGGCGCGTTGAACCGTTCCGCCGAGGGCGGCGAGGACGCCGTCGAGCTCGAGGACGGCGACGGAACGCGCGTCGTCCTGCGGGGCCTGCCGCCCGCCGGGTCGTGGCAGCAGGCGGCGATCGTCTATCGCGGCGGAAAGGGAACGCGCTTCGTGAACGGCGCGGCCGTCGATAGCGCGCTTCCTCCCGCTCCCGCGACCCTCAAGGCGCTCCGCCTCGGGGGCGGCGGGAAGTTCTCGGGGGCGCTGGCGCGCGTGCAGATGTTCCGCCGCGCGCTGGCGGCCGAAGAGATCGCGCGCCTGCACGGCCTCTGGAAGAAGGAGCAGCAGACGCCGCAGCCGGATCCGGCCGCGTTCGCGGCGGAGCCCGCGGCGCTGAGCCCGAACCTGGTCGCGATGTCGGCGGCGATCGGGCAGACCGCCCTCGGGGCCGTGAAGTACCTCTTCACGGAGACGACGGGCAATCCCGGCGCGAGCGCGAGCGGGTGGCTCGCCGAGCCGGTCTTCCTGGACGACGGCCTCGCGCCCGACACGCGCTACGCCTACACGGTCAAGATCCGCGACCCGCTCGGCAACGTCACGTGCGCGTCGGCCCCGGTCGAGGTCGTCACCGCCCGGGCGCTCTTCCGCGAGCTCGCGGACGATTTC
>JBFZCA010000221.1:0-8551 GCA_041308205.1 Planctomycetota bacterium
CATCCATGCAGTAGGGCTCGGTCCCCTTGAGGAACAGGTAATCGAGAACGATGATCGCGTCCTGGAGCGTGATTGCGCCGTTGATGTCGACATCGGCCCTGAGCCAGCCGTAGGTGAAGACCTGCGGCACCGTGACCTCGCCGCGCCCTTCCACGACGACCAGCACATCGAATACGCCCAGAATCGAGGAGCAGGGAATCGACGCCGTGATCGTGTGATCCTCGACCACCGAAAGCGTGGGCGCCCGCACGCCGCCGATGAAGACCTGCGTGATCGGCTCGTTCTCGGCGTTCAGGCCGTCGCGGAACCCGCGGCCCTCGATCGTCAGGACGCCGGGTATGAAGTTGCCCGCCTGCGCCGGGTCCGGCACCATGCCGGTCAGGAACGCGGACTTTGGATTCACGTCCGTGACCATCAGGGCTATGACCTGCGCCGTGCACTGAACGTAATCCAGCGTGATGGGATCTCCCGACGCGGGCCAGTACACCCAGGCCAGCGTGTACGTGTACGCGCCCGGCTCGAGGCCGAGATCGTCGTACGATGCGGTATCGACCGTCAACTCGGCAAGCAGCGTCTTGTCGCGGTACAGATAGAAGAAGTCGAAGGGACGGTCTCCCTCGCACCCCAGGTACCCCCACTTGAGGAACACGTTGTCCGGATCGCTCTCGCACGTGAAGTTCTCGATCTTGCAGTCCTTGGGCGGCGGCAGGATGGTCAGCGTCGCGTTATCCATGACCGGGGGAAAGCTGTTGCCGGCGACGACGTAGACCGTGGAGATCGCGGGCGAGCCGAGGTCTTCCACGAAGCGGACCTCGGTCGCGATCGGATCCTCGCCCTCGGGCGCGCCCTCGAGGCTGAACACGAGGTTCAGGACCTCGTAGTCCTGGCCCACGGGGAGCACCGCCAACTGCATCATCGAGATGACCACTCCCTGGGTGATGCCGGGGCCGTTGACCGGGTTGGCATCGAGCGCGACGAAATCGGCGGGGTTGCCGTTGTTGACCGTCTCGAGGACGATGCCGCGCGAGTGCCCCGCGAGCGCTACGAGCGCCGGATCCCAGCGGATGCCGAACGACCATCCCTGGAGCTCGGTATCGGTCGTGATGAGCACCTTCGAGGCCACCTCCTGGCCGTGATAGCCCTCGCCGCCCGTGATCGTGAAGGTGACCTGGGCATCGGCCGCCATCGCAGTCGCGGCGACCACAGAAACAAGCACCAGCAGGGATCTTCGCATCGCAGACCTCCCTTCCTTGGAACGCTTCCTGTACATGCACCGTCCAAAGCTTCTCCTATTATATAGGATGATCTCGGGTTCGGGGAACCTCTTCTCCGCCCGCCGGCCGCGGCGCGTCCTCGGCCGCCCGGAGCGGGCGGCAGGCGCATCGGGTTTCCTTGGTTGGCAAGCCCCGCGATGACGCCTTATAATCAGAGCTACTCCATCTGTCTCGAGGTCTGGACATGGGCGGGGTGCGCGACGAATGATCCGAACAGTACGGTGTGCGACTCTTGCGTTCTCGGCGTGCGCGGCCGCGCTCTTGACGGCCGCGAGCAATGCCGATTTCGCCATCCGCGCCGCCGGCGGCGGCTCGTTCTGCACCGGCGACGAGACGGCCATCGATGTCTTCACGGACATGAACCGCACGGGCTCGAACACGACGCCGATCCGCGGTTTCGCGCTGGCGGTCTGCCATGTCGCCTATCAGCTCGACATCATCTCGACCGTGCAGGGGGACGGCATCACGCCTCCCGCCGGCGTGCAGGTCGACTTCGCGAAGATCACCGAACAGACGCGAGGCGTCATGCTGACGGTGGTCGTGGATTACACCGAGGATCGCGGCATCGTGCCCGTCAACGAGTTCCATGTCTTGCGCATAGGCTACAAGGTGCTCGACGCCGCCGATCCCGCGCGCATCTGGCCGTGCGACCGCGAGCTCGGATCGCCGCCCCTCGTCCTCATGTTCTCGACCGGGCAGGAGAGCTTCTACCCGCCGCCCGAGAACCTCACGCCCGCCGTGATCACCAGTCCGTGCAGCCCGATAGAGCGCACCTTCCGCATCGCGGCCGCCGCGGAGCCGCTCAAGGTCGACGCCGACCTGGGCACGGGAAGCACGTTCGTCGACGTGGCGCTCAAGGAGGACCCCGTCGCGTGCTGTCCCCCCCGTCTCATCCAGGGGCTCACGCTCAGCGTCACCGTGCCCGATGATCTCCGCGTCGTGCGCTTTCTGGCCGGCGATGTGTACACGCTCGGGTTCCTGGAGCGCCAGGGCCCGGGCTGCAGCGAGATCCAGCTCCTCTTCGCGGCAGGCCAGCGCTTCGGCGAGTACAGGACGGTGCTGCGCGTCGAGATCGCAACGCGGCCCGAGGTCTGGCGCGACGTGCTCGTTCCCGCCGTGCGCGAAGTCCGCTTCCCGGAACTGTGCGTCAACGCCGCGGCAGTCCGCTACCTGGACGGACGCCAGGCCCTCATCGACGATCTCGACGATGCGACCCTCGCGCTCTCCGTACAGCCCCGCCGGCCCTTCTTCCTGCGCGGCGATGCGAACGCCGATGGCGCCAGGGACATCGCCGACGCCATCAGGCTGCTCTCGTGGCTCTACAGCGATCACACTGCGACCCCGGCGTGCCTCGACGCCGCGGACGCCAACGATGACGGCCGCATCGACATCGGGGACGCCATCGCGATTCTGAGCCGGATCTTCGGCGGCGGAGGCGCGTTCCCCGAGCCCTCGCTCCAGTGCGGCCGCGACCCCACGAGCGACGCGCTGGACTGCAGGGACTTTCCCCCCTGTCCATAGCAACACGCGCGGGCTCCGTCTGCGTGAGCCGTCGAGCTCTCGTGTGCGGCGCATGCGCGCAGCCTGACGATTGCTTGCGATCGTATCGACCACAGCCTATCATCCGCCCCTATGATCGCCGACGACGCCCGTCCCACGGCAGCCGAGCGCATGCGCGCCGCGTGCCTCGCGCTCGGGGTTTGCGCCGTGCTCTTCGTCCCCGGCTTCTTCGTGCGCGGGCTCTGGGCGCCGGATGAGCCGCGCTATGCCGCCGTGGCCTGGCAGATGGCCCACGGCGGCGACTACCTCGTCCCCAGCATCAACGGCGAGGAGTACGATCAGAAGCCGCCCCTCTTCTTCTACCTGGCCGCGGCGGGCGACCTGCTCATCCCCGCGGCCGGCGGCAGGATCGTCGAGGCCGCCGCACTGACGGCGCTCGCGCTGCTCCTCGCCGCGTTCTTCGCCCCGCGCGAGCGAACGGCGGCGCGGTGTGCGCCCTTCATCGTCCTGACGACGGCCCTCGGCCTCGAATGCGGGAAGTTCGGCGTCATCGACGGCGTTCTCGTTCTCTTCCTCGTTCTCGGCGTCCTGCTCGGACGGCGGGCGCTCGGCAGCGAGCGCCCGCTCGGCGCCTGGTGCGGGTGCATGATCGCCCTCGCCCTGGGCACGCTCGCCAAGGGCCCGCAGATAATCCCGTTCGCCGCGCTCGCGCTCGCCGGATCCCTCGCCGACATCGAGCGCAAGGCTCCCGCGCGCGCGCACCTGATCGGTCTGGGCGCGGGCGCCTTCATCTGCCTCGGCCTGGTGGGCGCGTGGCTGGTCCCCGCATGCATCGAGGGCGGCGAAAGTTACAGGGCGGAGCTCCTCGGACAACTATGGGGCCGGGTGACGGGCGAGCGCGACAGCCACAACCGGCCCTGGCACTTCTACCTCGCGCAGGCACCCCTCGGATTCCTTCCCTGGACGCTCATCCTCGCCGGCGCCGCCGCATGGGCCTTTCGACGGCCGCGCCCGAACCTGTGGCTTCTCTGCTGGGCGGCCGGCGGCTTCATCCTTCTTTCCTGCTTCGCCGGCAAGCGCGCGCGCTACCTGGCGATGATGCTCCCGGCCTGTGCGCTGCTTCTGGCCCGTTACATGGCGGAGAGCGATCCCGACCGCGTGCGCAGGCTCCTCGTCCGCGCGACCGCCGTTGTCCTGGCCGTCGCGGGGCTCGCGCTCGCGGGAACACGCGCGATCCTGGGCAACCTCGACGCGATTCTGCGCGCCGCCGAGGCCGTCGTGCGCGTTTTCCGGCCGGGGTTTGACGCCGAGCTCCCCCTCGGCGCGAACGAGGTCATCGCGGGATTCTCCCCGTTCGGCATGTGGGTCCTCGCGCCGCTTCTGGGCATTGCCGTCCTCGCCGGCGCATGGATCGCGTGGCGCGCGGCGGCGGGCGCCGCGGCCGTGCGCGGCATCGTCTGCTCCTGCGTCGCCATGAGCCTCGCCTTCGACCTGGTGCTCACACCCGCGCTCGACCCCGTCAAGTCCGCCGCCGATTTCATGGCGCGCACCGCCGAGTGGTCCGCGCGCGGCGCCGGCGTCGCCCTCTACCGCGACGATTTCGACGGCCTCTTCAACATGCGCCTCTCCAGGGATCGCCTGGCCGTGCACGCCGCGTACGAGGACGCCGCCCGCGCGCTGGCATCGCCGGCGCCGGTCGCAATCGTGTTCCGCTGCCGCCGCCCGCACGAGGAATCGAGGTGCCGTTCGCTTCAGGGCGCCGTGCTCCTGGCCGAGGGCCTCATGGGCAGCCGCCGCATGCTCCTCCTCGGCAACCGGGCCGCGGCGGCGCTGGCGCCCGAAGCCCTGCCGCCGCCAGTCGAGCCTCCGAAGTGACGGAGCGCCGGCTCGATGCCGGCGCATCCGATGCCCCGTCACGATCCGCGCGTTTCATCGCGTTCCCCGGCGCACCGCAGGACCACATCCCTGCCCTCCGCAAGAAAACGGTCCCGAAGCCACCGCACGCCGAACAGGTCGCGGATCCCGCGCCACAGTCGGTTCCAGACGCCGTACTTGGTAACGCCGCGCCGCCGGGGGCGATGGTTGACCGGCGCCTCGACGACCGTGAAGCCGGCCATGCGAAAGAGGGTCGGGAAGAAGCGGTGCATTCCGTTGAAGAAGCACGGCAGGGACGCCAGGCAGGCCCGGCGGAAGACGCGCGTCGAGCACCCCACGTCGGTGATCGTGTCGCCCGTCAGGCGGTTCCGCGTCCAGTTCGCGATGCGCGACGAGAGCCGCCTGACGATCGAGTCCCGGCGCGTGCGTCGCCAGCCGGTCACCATGTCCGCGCCTCCGGCCTCGAGCGCGTCGAGCATGGGCGGAATGTCGCGCGGGTCGTTCTGCATGTCGCCGTCCAGCGTCGCCACGTAGATCCCGCGCGCCCGGCTGAATCCAAGGCACAAGGCCGCGCTCTGCCCCCGCCGCTCGTTCCGCGGCACGAGCCGCACGCGCGCGTCCGCCGCGCATTCGGCCTCGACCTTCGCGCGCGTGCCGTCGGCGGAGGCGTCATCGACGACCACGAGCTCCCATGCGCCGCGCACGTCCGCCAAGGCCTCGCGCACCTCCGCGCACAGGGGGGCGACGTTCTCCTCCTCGTTGTGCATGGGCACGATGACCGACAGATACACCCGCGTCCCGTCGTTCGTCTCGACCTGTGTCATGGCCGAAGCTCCCGCGTCTTGCCGCCCCGACCGCGTGCCGCCCCTTCCCTCGGCTCGGCGCCGCGGCGCCGGAACGCAGTCCCGCCACGTTACCACATGTCACGCGCCCCTTCGAGCCGTCGTGCGCTCTCGGTCCCGAAAACCCCGGCGCCGGGTGCGGCGACCGGCCGTACCGGAAGGGGGCTTTTGCGACAGGCTTTCGAAGAGCTATAATATACTCTTTCGTGCGCCCGGGATCCGGCGGGCCCCTACGGTGGAGGCCGCGGCCGGCCCGGCGACCCGCAGTTGCCAGGAAACGCGCATGTCCACGACCGAACCCACCCCGCCGGACGCAGGCGACGCCGCCGCGCCCCCTGCCGAGACGGACGCCGCCGGCGGCGGCGCGCACGCACGCGTTCACTTCGATCTTCGAGCCGGCGTATATCACGTCCCCGCGACGAGACGCGTGCGTCTTGTCCGCGTCCACCGCAACCGCCCGGGCATGTTCGAGGTGTACGAGCTCACCGACGAGAGCCTGCCGCAGGAGCTGCGCGACAAGATCGTCCTACAGGGCGGTTGGCGCGACCAGGACCGCCAGTGGTACGATCTGGTCGAGGGCTCGGGCGCAGTGCGACACGAGGTGTTCCGCCGGAATCCCGAACGCGCGCCCGACTTCTCGTGGGACGGCTGGGAGCGCTTCGGCAGCCGTTACATACCGCCGCGCGCGTGCACGGGATGCGGGAAGCCGTTCCGCCACACCGGCGAGAAGCGAACGCACTGCGAGGACTGCGGCGACGCCGAGTGCAGGAAGATCGAGACCGATCTCGACGCGCTGCAGGCCTGCGTCAACGGCCCGGAGCGCATGCCCAAGGGCTGCTGGCAGCAGCTCGACGACATCAAGCGCCGCGTCGAGGAGGCCGAGAAGGACCGCACGTACAGCCGCGCGCGCCTGGGCAGGCTCAGGCAGAAGCTGCACCCCGTCTACCGCGTGCTCATCGAGCGCCGCCGCCAGGAGCAGGAAGGCTACCGCACCCTGATCTCGGAGCTCGAGGCCAGCATCAAGGCCGCGGTCGAGCGTTCGCTCGCGTCGGCCGAGCCGGAGCGCGCGATCGTCGACGAGCTGAAGCGCCTGCGCACGCGCATGCGCATCCTGACGGATCAGAAAACCCTCGGGATCCGCGAATTCCGGCGCTTCAGCGACGAGCTGCACAAAGCGTCCGAGCACGAGGAGAAGAAGTTCGCCGAGCATCGCAAGACGCAGGACGAGAAGATCCGGCGCTGGGAAGCCGCCGAGCGCGACATCACGGCGCGGATCGAGTCCATCGAGGTCGGCGTCGAGCACAGCGCCGCCAACTGGCAGGCGCTGCTCGGCCTCAAGGATGAGATCAAGGCCAAGGGCGATGCGGGCGAGATCGGCACGCAGGGCCGCCGCAACCTCTCCGACACGGTCGACCGCCTGCTCGACCAGGAGAGCAACCTGCGCGATCTGGCGCGGCAGGAGATCAGCGAGAAGCGCCAGGTCAGGAAGGAAACGAGCAAGACCCGCATCCAGGCCATCAAGAAAACTGTCAACAGCATCAGGATCGGCCTTGGATTCACCCAGAGCCTCTGGGATGAGCTCGTCGGCATTCAGAAGGACATCATCCGCATGAAGAACGAGGGCGCGATCACCATGCAGGATTTCAAGGAAGTCCTCGACCAGGTGAACGCGAAGCTCGACACGCTGAAGAAGCTGCGCGTGTGGAGCAAGGGCGAGTAACGTTCTTCCGGCTCTCCGCGTTCTCCGCGCCTCCGCGCTCTCCGCGCCTCCGCGGGACATTCCGCCCGTGAACACGTCTCCCCGGCAGCGGACGTGTCGCGGCAACGAGCGCCTTCGCTGCGTCGCGAACCCACGGGCGCCGCTCTTTCCTTCCCCTCGTTTCGTGCTATACTTCTTCTTTCCATGGATCCGGGCACGCTCGACGGTCTTGCGCTGCGTGAAACGGCCGGCGGCACCGAGATCCCGGTACGCGTGGCGCCGAACGCCAAGCGCTCCTCGGTCGCGGGGCTCTGGCAGCACGCGCTCAAGATCGCGGTGGCCGCGCCGCCGCGCGAGGAGCGCGCCAACGACGCCCTGGTCGAGTTCATTGCCGGGATCCTCGGCGTCGCGCGCCGCGATGTGACGATCACGCGCGGGTTTCGCGGCAGGGACAAGATCGTTCGGGTGCGCGGCCGCGATGCCGCGAGCATCCGCCGCCGTTGTGCCGAGGCAGCCGTGAGCGACTAAGGAGCGCACATGAACGCACGTGGACAGACCGCCGTGAGGACTCTCGAGGACGGCCCGCGCCGCCGCCGCGGACTCGAGGAAGACGAGCCCGATGAGCCCTGCGACACCCCCTGCGGCGAGCAGGACTCCGCCGAGCGGGGCCCGTCGGGCGATCGCATCGCCATGGAGCTTCTTCGGCTCGGCCGCACGATCGTCATCAGCGAGGAAGTCTCCTGCAAGCTGACGCACCGGCTGATTCCGCAGATACTGTGGCTCGACATGCAGAGCCGCGCGCCCATCCGGGTGCTCGTCAACACCCCCGGCGGCGCGGCCGACGACGGGTTCGCCATCCACGACGCCCTGCGCTGCATCAAGGCGCCGGTGTGGACGATCGCCATCGGCCTCGCGGCGAGCGCCGGGACGATCATTCTCCTGGCCGCGCCCAAGGAGCGCCGGCTCACGTTCCCCAACACCCGGTTCATGATCCACCAGCCCGCGGGCGGCGCGCAGGGGCAGGCCAGCGACATCGAGATCACCGCCAAGGAGATCATGAAGCTCAGGCGCCGCGCCAACGACCTCATCGCCAAGGAATGCGGCCTGACGGTGGAGCAGGTCGAGAAGGACACGCGCCGCGACCACTGGCTGGACGCCGAGGAAGCCTGCGCATACGGGCTGTGCTCGCGCGTGATCGTGTCGCTGGGAGAGTTTCCCGCCAAGTAGCCGCCCGCCCGCGGGCGCCGAGGAGGACATGGCAGCACGGCGGGTTCGCATGTTCCTGCGCGCGTGCGTGGCCGCGGCCCTGTGCGCGGCCGGCTGCCAGGACTACGGCCTGCACGTGTCGTTCGATGCGCCGG
>JBFZCA010000222.1:0-10251 GCA_041308205.1 Planctomycetota bacterium
AAATTGGTGACTGTCCCCGGATAACAAGCGTTGACGCCGGGCCTGCCGCCTGGCACCATCTACGTGACGCGGCCTCGATGGGATCGGCGGATCCCGCGGGGCCTGCCTTTCCTGAAGCGGCGCGGGAAGCTGAGTGCGCATGGTGTTGTCGATGGCGTTCTTCCTGACGACTTTCGGGGCCGATGCGCTGGGGCCCGGAGACCACACCCGATCGATCGTCGTCGACGGGCTGACGCGGACCTGTTTCCTCCACGTGCCGCCCGGGTATGACGTGGCGAAGGCGACGCCGCTCGTCCTCGTCTTCCACGGCGCGGCCGGGAACGCCGCGCTGGCCGTCGCATTCACGGGCATGAGCGGCAAGGCCGACGAGGCCGGGTTCATCGCCGCCTATCCGAACGGCGCCGGCGCGGGTCTGGTGCAGTCGTTCAACGCGGGCGGCAGATCCGGAATCGCGGCGGCCGCGAACGCCGACGACGTCAAGTTCACGGCCGCCCTGCTCGACGATATCGCCTCGGTTCTGAACGTCGATCCGAAAAGGGTCTTCGCGACCGGCATGTCCAACGGCGGCATGATGTGCCATCGCCTCGGCGCCGAGCTCTCCGAGCGCATCGCCGCCATCGCGCCCGTTGCCGGGACCCTGGCGCTCGATTCCATCGCGCCGAGGCGGCCCGTGCCGTTGATGCAGTTCCACGGCACGGCCGACACCCTCGTGCCGTGGGGCGGGCCGGGCAAGGGGACGCCCCGCTTCCTGAGGTTCAAGTCGGTCGAGGAGACCATCAAGATGTGGGTGAAGGCCGACGGCTGCCCCGAGAAGCCCTCCGTCAGCGCCGAGCCCGACAAGGCCGACGACGGCATCAAGGTCGTGCGCGCGACGTACGGCCCCGGCAAGGACGGGGCCGAGGTGGTGCTCTTCACGATCGAGGGCGGCGGGCACACGTGGCCCGGCCGCAAGCCGTTCATCGGGTTCCTCGGAAAGGCGACGCTCGACATCTCCGCCAACGACCTCATGTGGGAGTTCTTCAAGAAGCACCCGCTCAAGTAAGGGACGATCGAGGATCGCATGTGCGCCGACGCCATGAACCACGTGGAACGTTTTCGCGCCGTGATGGGCTATCAGCCGGTCGACCGCCTGCCGCGCTGGGAATGGGCCATGTGGTGGGACAAGACGATCGACCGCTGGCACGGCGAGGGGCTGCCGCGCGAGCTTGGTTTCAGCCGCGTCTTCGACATTGCCGCGCACCTCGGCCTGGATCCCTACCAGCAGTTCTGGTTCAGCACCACCGAGGCGACCATCGAGGCCACGCAGCACCACGTCGAGGGCGTCGTCGGCTCCATGGATGACTACCTGCGCATCCGGCCGCAGCTCTACCCGTGCCACGACGCCGCCATCGAATCCATGCGCCGGTGGGGGGAGCTTCAAGGGCGCGGCGAGGCCGTGGTGTGGTGCACCTTCGAGGGCTTCTTCTGGTTTCTGCGCACGCTGCTCGGCTTCGACAGGCTCATGCTCGCCTTCTTCGACCAGCCCGAGCTCCTGCACCGCATCAACGCGGACCTCCTCGACTTCAACCTCGGCCTCCTCGCGCAGATGCGGCGCGTGTGCGTGCCCACCTTCGTGACGGTCGCCGAGGACATGTCCTACAACCACGGCCCGATGATCTCGCGGCGCGAGTTCGACGAGTTCCTGGCGCCGTACTACCGCCGCCTCGTCCCGCGCCTGCACGCGCTCGACATCATCACGATCGTCGACACCGACGGCGATGTCACCAAGCTCGTGCCGTGGCTCCAGGACGTGGAAGTCGAGGGCGTGCTGCCGCTCGAGCGCCAGGCGGGCGTCGACGGCATGAAGCTCCGCGCGGCGTTTCCGCGCCTGCGCATGGTGGGCCACTTCGACAAGATGGTCATGCCCCGCGGCGAGGCCGCGATGCGGGGCGAGTTCGAGCGGCTCGCGCCGCTCATGCGGACGGGCGGCTTCATCCCGAGCGTCGACCACCAGACCCCGCCCGGGGTGTCGCTCGACCAGTACCGCTGCTATCTGCGCCTGCTTGAAGAGTACACCCGCTGCGCCTGAGAAGCGCCGGAGAGCCGAGGAAACCATGCACTGCACAACCGCCGCGCGCGTCGTTCTTGGACTGCTGCTCGCCATCGCCTGCCTTCCGGCCCTCGCCGGCGCGGCGAGCCTCGAGGACGGCTTTGCGAACCCGCCCGACTCGACCAAGCCGTGGGTTTACTGGTACTGGATCAGCGACTCGATCTCGGAGGAGGGAATCACGCGCGACCTCGAGGCCATGGCGCGCGCCGGCATCGGCGAGGCGCTCATCGGGAACATCTTCCTCGACGACATTCCGGCCGGCCGGGTGAAGGTGCTCAGCGACGAGTGGTGGAAGCTCGTCGAACACGCCATCCGCGAGGGCGGCCGCACGGGCGTCGGCATCGGCATGTTCAACTGCCCGGGCTGGAGCCAGTCGGGCGGGCCGTGGATCGAGCCCGCGCAGGCGATGCGCCACCTCGTCTCCTGGGAAACGCGCGTCACGGGCCCGGCGCGATTCGAGGGGAAGCTGCCCGCTCCCGAGGAACCGTTTCAGGAGGTCGCGGTCGCGGCGTTTCCGGCGCCGCGCGCCGACGCGGAAGCCATCGGCGCCGGCACGGCGCGCGTGAGTTGCACACCCCCGGCGGCGGGCGTCGAACGGCTCCTCGACGGCGCTCTCGACACCGAGTTCGCGTTTCCGCGCAACGCCGGCCGCGGCTCGAGCGCCTTCTCGATCGATATCGAGCTTCCCGAGGCGGCGTGCGCGCGTAGCCTCGCGCTGTACCCGACGGGGGCGCCCTGGGCGGGCGCCTGCGAGCTTCAGGCCGCGGGGAGCGACGGGGCCTTCGCGCGCGTTCGGGCGTTCAACTTCGACCGCTCCAACATGTCCATCAACGTCGGCCCCATGCCGCGGGGCCCGGCGGCGGTGTCGTTTCCGGCGACGACGGCGAAGCGCTGGCGCCTCGTCTTCTCCGGCGTTTCGCACCAGGGCGCGCTTGCCGAAGTTCGCCTGTCGGGGGCCGCGCGGCTCGAGCACTTCGTCGAGAAGCAGCTCGGGAAGATGCACCCGACGCCGCTTCCCATGTGGGACACGTATCTCTGGCCGGCGCAGGCCGAGCCGGATGCGAAGGACCTCGCCGTTCCGGCCGGGGCGGTGCAGGACCTCGCGCGCGCGGTTTCTCCCGACGGCACGCTGCGCTGGGATGTGCCGGCGGGCGAGTGGGTGATCCTCCGGACCGGAATGACGCCGACGGGCACGCGCAACTCGCCGGCTTCGCCCGAGGGCCAAGGCCTCGAGGTCGACAAGATGAACCGCCGCGCGGCCGAGCACCACTTCAATGCCTTCATCGGCAAGGTGCTCGCGCGCATGCCCGCGGCCGAGCGCAAGGCGTTCACCCGGATCGTCGCCGACAGCTACGAGATGGGCTCTCAGAACTGGACCGATGGGCTCGCGTGGGCCTTTCGCGCGCGCTACGGTTACGACCCGCTCCCGTGGCTGCCGGTCCTGACCGGACGGCTGGTCGACTCGGCCGACAGGTCGGAGCGCTTCCTGTGGGACCTGCGGCGGCTCGTGGCCGATTGCATCGCGCGGGATTACGTGGGAGGGTTGCGCGACCTGTGCCGGCCGCACGGGTTGCAGCTCTGGCTCGAGAACTACGGCCACTGGGGCTTCCCCGCCGAGTTCCTGCAGTACGGCGGGCAGTCGGACCGCATCGGCGGCGAGTTCTGGGTGACGGGCGACCTGGGCTCGATCGAGTGCCGCGCCGCGTCGTCGGCGGCCAACACCTACGGCATGCCGTTCGTGTCGGCCGAGGCCTTCACGGGCGGACCGGCATTCCAGAACGCGCCCTCGGCGCTCAAGGCGCGCGGCGACTGGGCGTTCTGCGAGGGCGTCAACCACTTCGTGCTGCACGTGTATATTCACCAGCCGTGGGAGGACCGCGTGCCCGGCATGAACGCGTGGTTCGGGACGGAGTTCAACCGCCACAACACGTGGTTCGAGCAGAGCAGGACGTGGATCGAGTACCTGCGCCGCTCCTGCCATCTGCTGCAGCAGGGAACGCGCGTCGCCGATGTCGCCTACTTCATCGGCGAGGACGCGCCCAAGATGACGGGCGTGCGGCGGCCCGAGCTGCCGCCGGGCAGGGACTTCGATTACATCAATGCCGAGGTGATTCTCGAGAAGCTCTTCGTGCGCGACGGGCGGCTCCGGCTGCCGCACGGCACGACGTACCGCGCGCTCGTCCTGCCCGAGCAGGAGACGATGCGGCCCGAGGTGCTCCGCAAGATCGCCGCGCTCGTTCGAGAAGGCGCCACGGTGGTGGGACCGCCGCCATCGCGCTCGCCGAGCATGCAGGGCTATCCCGGGTGCGATGACGAGGTCCGCGCGCTCGCGGCGGAGCTGTGGGGCGCGAGCAGCGCCGGCGCGTCGGGCGAGCGCCGGGTCGGCCGGGGGCGCGTGTGCCGGGGCATGACGCTCGACGAGGTGCTGGGCGACGTCGGGCCGGACTTCGCGAGCGGCGTCCCCTTGCGCTTCACTCATCGCGCGACGAGCGAGGCGGACATCTACTTTGTCGCCAACGGCGCGCCCGAGGACGTGGCGACGACGTGCGCGTTCCGGGTCGCCGGCAAGGCGCCCGAGCTGTGGCGGCCCGACACGGGCCGCATCGAGCGGCCGGCCGTCTACGACGAGCACGGCGGCGCCGTGTGCCTGCCCCTGTGCCTCGGCCCGCACGGCTCGGTGTTTGTCGTGTTCCGGAGTCCCGCCGCGAGCGCCGGGAAGCGCCTTGCCGCCGTCGCATGCAACGGCGAGAAGCTCCTGGACACGACGCCGCCCGCGCCCGAGAAGAAACCGCCGGCCGGCGGGACGGCGATTGCGGACAGCTTCACCATGGCCGTCTGGGCGCGGCCCTCGACCGAGACGACGCTCTTCGCCGAGGCGAACGAGGGCGTCCGCGGACTTGCCGAACCGCGCAACGATGCCGTGTTCCCGGCGCACGGCGACACCTTCGGGGCGGGGAACCGCGCCGGGTGCGGACTTGCCGTGGGGCGGAACGGCGTCTGCGTCTTCGAGCACGGCGCCAACTACTTCGCGCCGGTGCTCGTGTACTCCGGCGCAGTAACCGACTGGACGCACGTGGCGGTCGTGTACCGCGAGGGCCGGTCGAGCCTTTTCCTGAACGGCGCTCTTGTCCGCACGGGACTGGCGAGCACGCACACGGTCCATCCGGGGAGGGGCGGGGGCGGCGCGCCGTTTCGCGGGCAGCTCGGCGCCGTGGAGGTCTTCCCTCGCGCAATGCCCGACGCGGACATCGCCGCGCTGGCCCGGTCGATGGCTCGTCCGGGAAACCGTCCCGCCGCCGCGGCGGCGAGATTCACGTATCGTGCGGATGGCGGCATCGAGGGCGAGATCGGCGGGGCGGGCAATTACGAGCTTGCGTTTGCCGGCGGCGGGACGACCGAAATCGTCGTGCCCGCGCTGCCGCCGATCGAGCTTGCGGGCGCGTGGGACGTCGAGTTCCGCCCGCGGGCGGGCGCGGCCTGGAAGGTCGTGTTCGAGCGCCTCGAGGACTGGAGCTCGCGCCCCGAGGAGGAGATCAAGCACTACTCGGGCACGGCCGCGTACACGAAGACATTCCAGATCGAGGTTCTCGGCGAGGGAGTGCGGCATTACCTCGATCTGGGGAGCGTCAGGGACATTGCCTCGGTTCGCGTCAACGGCACGGAGGCGGCGGCGCTCTGGAAGGCGCCGTGGCGAGTTGATGTCACGTCGCTCCTCAGGCAGGGGACGAACACGCTCGCGGTCGATGTCACGAACGTGTGGAACAACCGCCTCGTGGGCGACCTGTCGCTCCCGCCCGAGAAGCGGCGCACGTTCCTGGCGGCGCCGGCGGTCGGCAAGAACGCGCCGCTCCTTCCGGCAGGTCTCCTCGGGCCCGTGGTGATCGAGACGACGTGCGTCGTATCCGCGCTCGGCGCCGCGGCGGCGCCGGCCCGGGACGCGGCGAGCGCCGCGTTCGAGCCGCGGACGCGCATCGCGATCAGCGGCGGCCGCTGGCATCTCAACGGCGAGATCACGTACCCGGGCACGCGCGCGGCCGGCCTTCTCATGAACGTGCGCATGGTGAACGCGGTGTTCGAGGACCGCCGCAAGCCCGACTTCGATCCCGAGGCCAACACCGGCCGCTTCATCGCGAAGATCCCCGAGTACGCCGCGCACGGCGTGCGCGCCTTCACGCTCTGCCTGCAGGGCGGCATGCCCGGATACGAGGGCGCCCTCAACTCGGCCTTCGACCCGGACGGGAGCCTCCGCGAGCCGTACCTGCGCCGCGTCGGCCGCGCCATCGAGGCGTGCGACCGCAGCGGCTGCGCCGTCATCCTCGGCTGCTTCTACCAGCGGCAGGATCAGGTGCTCGCGGACGAGGCCGCCGTGCGCGCCGGCGTTCGGAACGCCGTCCAGTGGATCGAACGCTGCGGCTTCACCAACGTGGTCCTCGAGATCGCCAACGAGTTCGACCACGGGGGCTTCGACCATGCCGTCCTGCGGACGGTCGAGGGCGAGCGCGCGCTGATCCGGCTCGCGAAGGAGACCGCGCCCGGCCTTCTCGTCTCGACGAGCGGCCTGGGCCACGGGCGCTATCCGGACGCCCTCGCCGAGACCGCGGACTTCCTGCTCATCCACTTCAACGGCGTGACGCTCGAGGACATCCCTGCGCGTGTTGCGGCCCTGGTCAAGCACGGGAAACCGATCGTGTGCAACGAGGACGACAAAGATGGCGCGGCTGCCGCCCGCGCCGCCGAGCTGAGCATCGGCGCGGGCGCCTCGTGGGGCCTCATGCTGAAGGACGTGAACCAGTACTTCCCGCTGCGCTTCGAAGGGGCCGCCGACGATCCGGTCGTCTATCGGAAGCTCGCCGATCTCACGTCGAAGTGACGAACGTCAGTAGATGTCGATCGCCGGCGTTGTGAGCTCGAAGACCTTCTTCTCCTCCGAGAAGACGATCTGCGACCGCGCCTTCCGCCACCAGTACTCGAACGCGGCCCACGCCTTCGGATTGCCCGCGAGGCGTTTCAGAACCTCGGCGACGAGCGCCTGGTCGGTCAGCGCGGCGGGGGTGAGGGCGGGGGGGAGCGCGATGCCCGCCCGCTCGCACCACGCCGCGAAGTAGATGGCCTCCGGGTGCCGTGCCGCGGCCAGGCCTCCCGCGAGCGCGGGATACCGGGCGGGCTCGATGCGCGCGAGGAGAAAGAGCGCGATCTCGCGATCGAGCGGTTCCTTGAGGATCGCGGCGAAGGCATCGGCCGAGCCGGCCGCATCGAGCGCGGTCCTGACGCGGGCGATATCGGCATCGAGGTTGTCCGTCCGTCCTTCGACCCAGAAGCAGACGGACGCCATCTGCAGAGCGTTCTTCTCGGCGCAGCGGCCGCGCGCGATGTACTCCCAGCCCATGGGCCCGTCCTCGTCGCCGTCGCCGTGATACGTCTCGAGCTGCCCCGCGGGGAGCCGTCCCCAGTAGTTCGCGACGTTGTCGAAGCGGGCGAGCGAGCTGTGGCCCCGCGACCCGTCGACGGGGAACCAGCCGTAGTCCTCCAGGTGAATCTCGACCCAGCGGTGGTACACCGCGTCCTCGTGGGTGCGCGGATCATATCTCGTCCGGTTGGCCTGGGTCAGGTTCGCCGAGCCCGAATAGCGGCAGGGAATGCCGCAGGCGCGCAGGAGCGCGATCAGCGAGTACGAGTACTCCGAGCACGAGCCCTTGTTGCGCTCGAGGACATCGGGCGCCGGATCCCAGCGGTCATCGCGGACGTAGTCGATGTGCGCCGTCACGTGCCCGAAGAACGCGCGGGCCTTCTCCGCGTCGCGCATGTCCGGACGCGCGAGCGCGTCGCGCAGCCGCGTCACGACCGGCGAGCCGATCTGGTACATGGGGAGGTCGCGCGTGTAGTGCGCGCGCTCCTCCTCGGGAAGCGTGTGCCGCCCGCCGGACGCGTGCCAGACGGCTGCGTACACGCGCACGGCCGCCATCCAGCCGCAGCGCCTGACCTCGCCCGGCTGCACCGCCTTCGCGACGTAGGTCGCGATCCGATTGCCGTAGCGATCGCTCTCGATCGACGCCGCGCCCTCCTGGGGGCAGAGGGCGTGCACGTCCTGCCGCGCGTTGCCGAGCGGCAGCGCGAAGGAGACCGTGATGTCCTGCGGCGTGTCCGATTTGTTGATGACGCGGGTTTCGAAGCGAACGACGGCATCGGCGCCGTTCATGCGTTCGATCGCCTGAGCGGCGTGCGCCGCCGCCGCGGCGGCGAGCAGCGCCATGGTCGAGAAATGCAGTCGTGTGCGCATGGTGTCCTCCCGCATGCATGATACCAGGCGCGGCCGCCGGCGGCCACGGATGGCGCGGTTGACCGTCGCATTGTCCTATGATTGCGGTTGATGACGGTTCGGGCGAAGAAGCTCACGACGATTCTCAGGAGAAGCGATGGGAGATAAGAACTGGCGCACGCGCGTCGTCTGCGATGCGGACCTCCACCATGGCGAGCCCTGCATCAAGGGCACGAGGATACCGGTCTCGATCCTGGTCGCCAGCCTTGCCGGCCTTGTGACCGTCGCCACGTCTCGAGGAATTCGCGTACGAAGGAAACACCTGTAGGCGCCGGCTGCGCTGAAATCGGAGCCCCGACCATGATTCCCCGAACGATCGGCGTGAAGCCTCATGCCGCATCGGCGGCGTTGGCATGCCTTCTTCTGGCGGCCGCGTGTCGCGCGGCGCGATGGTCGACCTCGCCGGAAGCTTGTTGCCCGTCGATCCTCTGGGCATGGCTGGAGAAGGGAACCGCCGCGATGCAGATGCTCGGTGACGACGACCTCGATCTGCGCGGGCTCAGCGACGAGGAGCTCGAGCGCGCCTGGTTCTGTGGTTCGATCTCGCGCAGCACACGAACGACGCCGATCCGCCCTACGCGCACGGCGTGTCCGTGCGCCTGACCAACGAGGCCGTGGCGCCGCCGCCCGCGCCGGGCAAGGAATGACTCGACTCGCCCGTGCTCAGCGGGAGGTCGTTTTTTCGGCGGCCTCCGTCACGCGCGGCACGTACCACGCCGGCGAGCTCAGGAGCAGATTGCGGGTCTTCTCCGATAGGTCGGGCAGCGCGAGGAGCGCCTCCAAGGCGATCGCCTGGGCGCGGCCGGCCACGATGGCGTCGTCGAGGAGAATCGGCTGCTTGGCATGCTGCGGCTTCTCGAGGAGCGATTGCACGTCCTGGCACCACCGGTCGATGATCGGGGCTACCTGTTCGTTCCCCTGCGCCCGGATCTCGAACTCCTGCGCCAGCATCGACTCGATCCTGCCGCGAAGCTCGGCGGGCGATCCGAGCATGGCCGGCTTGGCGATCAACTGCGCCATGGTGCTGGGCGAGAGGGTGTCGAGCTGCAGGCGCCCGTCGATCTCGGGGTGGATCACGAGGGCGCGCTGCTCATCGGTGAGCGACTGCCGCATGGCGTCGTAGCAGGTCGTCTTGAGCTCGAGCTCGTCGATGAGCTTGAGGAGGCGCGGCGTCGCCTCGCCGTGGGCGGCGCGGCGCTCGGCGATGGCCTCGTCGAACTGCTCGCCAAGGCTTGCCAGCCCGGCCGTCTGCTCCTCGCTGAGCGGCCGGCCGCCGCGCGCCAGCATGGCCGCGATCAGATTGGCCGCGGTCACGGGGTGGGAGAACTCGCCGTTGATGGGCGAATCGGTCGGGATCTTCCCGGCGATCGAGCCGTAGTACTTGACGAGCTTGGCATTCTCCGCGGCGATGCGCTGCTGGAGGTCGACCGGGATCGGCTTGTCCTCCGTGAGGAGTTGCACGAGCGCGACCAGCTCCGCGTTGATTTTCTCCACGGCGCCGGCCATCGCATCCCAGTCGGCATCGCGGATGCCCTCCAGCTCGCCCCACGGGCCGAACACGACTGCCGGCCCCTTGCGCGTCGAGGCCGCGACGGCGCGCGCTTCCTCGGCCTTCCGCGCCTCCTCGGTGCGCGCCGTCAGATCGGCAACCTGCGTCTGGAGCGCCTCTGTCTTCTCGGCAAGACGGTGCGCATTCTTGTCGAGCGCTGCAACATGACGGCGGAGCCTCTCGTTCTCCGCGACCGTCATCTCGTGCGTCGCGCGCGCGACATAGTCGCGCGCCAGCTCCTCCGCGCCGGTGCCGCGGGGCGCCGTCGCGCGGCCCACGGTCACGCCGACGAGCGCC